>CAMFLX010000038.1 GCA_945957555.1 uncultured Cytophagales bacterium | reverse complement strand
GCAGTTTGGTATAAACGCTGCATTTTAATTAGTTTATGTTTGTTAGTTAATTCATTGAAATCATGTTAAAAAAGAATCATATAATATATTTGATGGTTGCATTATCGACATTCAGTTGTGGTAAGAAGTTCCTCGATAAAAAGCCTATAGCAAGGCCAGTGGATGCAACCTTTTATAAAACCGAGGATGATATCATAGCGGCAGTAAACGCTGCGTATGATCCATTAGGCTGGGACAACGATGCTTCAGGTAGTTTTCATATCCCTGATTTCTGGTGGGATGTTATCTCTGATGATGCCGTAAAAGGCGGTGATGGTTCTGGTGATCAACCTTATGCCAACGAATTAGAGACTTTCACGGCTCGTCCAAATAATATTGCATTGTCTTTGAATTGGAATCGCTGGTACACTGGTATTTACAGGGCTAATCTTGTAATAGAAAGAGCACCCAAATCAAATGCGTCAAAAGCACTACGTGATAGGGTGGTTGCCGAAGCCCAATTCCTAAGAGCATTGTATTACCAGAAGTTGGTCAATGTTTTTGGAGGTGTTCCTTTGGTGGACCACGTGCTTTCAAGTTCTGAGTATACTATGCCGAGAGCTACTGAGGCTCAAATCTACACATTGATAGAGTCTGATTTTACGGCAGCTGCTGCTGTGCTTCCTGAGAAAGGTGGCATTGAAATAGGACGTGCCACTAAAGGCGCTGCCTTAGGTCTATTGGCAAGAGCTTATTTGCACCAGACTTCTGCTAGATTCGGTGACCCTGCTCCAAAATGGCAAAAGATATTCTCTACTTGTGAAACCATCATCAACTCTAAAAAGTATGACTTGGTGGCTGACTATGCTACCATTCATCTAGTGGCTGGTGAGCATAACGCTGAATCTCTTTTTGAAGTCGAAAACATATCTGGAACTACGGGCTATGGTAATGCCAATGAAGGTACAATTATCAATGTCATGCTAAGAGGTAGATCTGAAGGAGGTTGGGGCTTTAACCGCCCTAGCATGGATTTGGTAAACGAATTCGAAGGTGGAGATCCTAGATATGCTGCTACTATTATAGACGCGGGTAGGAAGTTGTATGATGGCGAGGATCCTTACATCAACAATACGGACATCACCAAATATCCTTTTACAAACAAGTACAGCAGGAAATATATTGAGCCAATCAAAGCTTTAGAGTCTGGCCAATCTCAAGGCCCGTCTAATGTACGCGTGATTAGGTATTCTGATGTTTTGCTGATGTATGCAGAGGCAGCCAATGAATTGGGAAAAACTTCAGATGCTCTTGCTAAATTAAACTTGGTCAGAAAAAGAGTTGGATTAGCTGATGTTACTGAGACCGACAAGGCAAAACTGAGAGATAAGATTTGGCATGAAAGAAGAGTGGAGTTGGCTCTTGAACAAATTCGTTTCTTCGATTTAGTGCGTCAAGACAGAGCTTTTGAGGTGATGTCTAAGTTTTCCAATGAAGAAGGCGGTGGTTTGTTCAAAAAGGGTGTTAATGAGATATTCCCTATTCCTGCTTCAGAAATTGATATGAGTCAAGGTGCCATTGTTCAAAATCCTGGTTACAATTAATTTGTTGTTATACATTTCAAATATTTAGTATATGAAAATATTAAAAATAAGTTCTATAATTTTACTCGTCATCATGGGTTTGGGGGCATGTAAGCCCAGGTTAACTCCCAAGGAGATCAATTTGCCAGATCCTACTCCGGCAGATTTTACAATAGCAATTCAGAGCATCAATTCGTCCATTGCTCCGAGCGACAAGAATTTCGTGATTGTGGAAAACACTACGGGTTTTCTTTCGAAATGGACATTTCAAGGCGCTAACATCGCGAGCTCTACTAGAATGAGAGACTCTATTTACTTCCAAAAAGCAGGAACTTACACCATCAAGTTGGAGAGTTCGTCTAAAGGTGGTATCAGTTCTGTGACAAAGACTGTCACTATAGCCGAGGATTCTAAGATCCCCGCTAATTTTGAGATCACTCAATTAGACACATATCACTTTAAGGTAAAAAACACGACCAGTCTTTCAGTAGGTGGTCAATGGTTCTTTCCTGACGGTTCCACCTCTTCTGTGAACGAGGATACTGCTTATGTACCTTATGCGGGCGATAGCGAAATAAAGTTGAAGGCGGAGTTGATTAAAGGCGTTTTTGTATCAGTGGTAAAGACCGTTACTATTGCGACCAATGATCCAAATAATACGGTCTTGACAGATTCTATTTTTGTGCTATTGACTGGTGGCGCAAGCACTCCAAACGGTAAAACTTGGGTGGTAGATAATGGCCCTAAGAAAACCAATGTTGGAGCAGGCTCAAACATGACATCTTCTTATTATAACTGGCCTGATGGATTCACAGAGTCTGGGTTTGTGGAAGGTATTTACTCTAATGAGTTTACATTCAAACCCAATCAAGTTTACGTTCCTAAAAACCAAAATGTGACTGCAGGTGCTCAGTATGCTGAAGCTTACTTTGGGATAGAGGCCATAGGTGACTGGACCAATGGATTGGAAGGGTCAAATGGTTCGTATAATAACATAAAGGTAGTGGATCCGAAACATGTCGCTTCTTCGTTTATTTACAAGACTAACGACTGGGACTATATCCAAGACAAGAACAAAACTCGTACTACTGGAGCTACTATTGAGTTCACCACAGGGAGTTATTTTGGCTGGTTTACCAATCAATATAAATTCTTTATAGTAAGCATTACTCCAACACAAATGGTGGTAGGTCATTATTATGATGATCATGCCTACACAGATAGTCCTGCGAATAAGACATTTTCTACAACGAAAGCTTATAACAATCACAGGACTTTAACATTCAATGTTAAGCCATAATTAATTGTTCTATCATTAATTAAAATATGCTGCCTCACAAGGGCAGCTTTTTTTTTGACACAGGTTGAGGCTTGTTAATAATATCCCTGAGAAATAAGCCAAAAGTTCTACGATGTTGAGCTTTTGTACTTTGTTTCGAAATGAAGTGTTTTAAGGAAAATAGTAGCGTAACAACTACATTTTGAGTAACTTATCGTGTTTAATTGTTGTAAGGAGAAAAGCATCAATAACTTGAAAAGTCTATAGATGCTTTTACTCTAATACCTTTAATTTTTTTAAATCTATGATTTTGAATTGAGTTTTTTTTCAATTATTTTAAGATAATATATATCTGAAGTAAATTTGTACAGTCAAATTCAACTTCAGTAGCTACTGCAAGGCTTTCTGTCTGAACCAATTCTCCAATAAATGTATATTAGTAGGACATTTTTTATGGAATCTCCTAATATGTAAATGGTTATACTTGTACACTGTTAAATGTTTGTATATTATTTACTGTAAAGTCTGACTCTTGTGGCAATCTGTTGTGCTTAGATGGGATTGGCAATATAATGTACAAAGAAGAGGTGACTTGATAATACTAGAGTTTCTCTTCATGTTTATTTCCGTTAGGTTCAAAAATAATAAATTAATATGGATCATAGTTGATTGCTTTGTTTTCCTGTTTGTATTAATTTCTAATAAGTTGGTTTTAGTTGAAATACTTAAATTTACTGATCCTATGTAAAATTTATTGGGTCAAATGTAAGGCTTTTCAATCCAGAATGTTTCTATTAAAGTGAAGTCTGTGATAAAACTTGATTTGATAAATTTTCTTCTTGTGATGATGTGCATATAGGAGTTACCTTTAATTGTCTTTTTACTTAATATAAAACGATTAAATATTTTTTGAGACATTTTGATTCTTTTACATCTGTTATTTTGATAATTTTCCTGTTATTGATCTTCTAGGAAAAATTACTTTTATGAAGAAAAGAATAAGGCGTTTTCTTTTGAGCAAAGAAGATGGTGGTCAAGCAAATTAATTTCTAGATGGAAGCTATCATATTTATAGGTGTTCAAGCTACTGGTAAAAGTACTTTTTACAAGGAACGATTTTTTCGTAGCCATGTTCGGATTTCCTTAGATTTGTTGAAGACGCGGAATCGTGAGGATAAAATGTTACAAGTATGCTTGGAAACTCAGCAAGCTTTTGTGGTTGATAATACAAACCCAGCTATAGAGGATAGGGCCAAATACATTAATGCCGCCAAAGCTCGTAAATACCAAGTGGTGGGTTATTACTTTAAGTCAAAATTAAATGAGGCACTAGGGCGAAATAGCCAACGGCTGGGTAAAGAAAATATCCCTGAAGTGGGCATCAGGGGGACTTACAATAAGCTGAGGTTGCCTTCTATGGAAGAGGGCTTTGACCGTTTATATTTTGTGGAAATTGATAATGGTACATTTGTAGTAAAAGATTGGAATAATGAAGTTTGATGATTTGGATGCAAAAATGAGGGTTTATGAGACTGCTCATGATATTTGTGTGATGCCAGAAATATATATGGTGGCACGTATAGATGGTCGAAGTTTTACGAGGTTGACGAAGGAGATTCATAAATTCAAGGCGCCTTTTGATGAGGTTTTTCGTGATTACATGATAGAGACGATGAAACACCTGATGAATTGTGGTTTTAAGGTGATTTACGGATACACTGAAAGTGACGAAATATCATTGTTATTTGAATTACAGGAAAATACATTCTCTAGAAAGCATAGAAAATACAACTCTGTCTTAGCTGGAGAAGCAAGCGCTAAGTTTTCAACACTATTAGGGAGTGTTGGCGCATTTGATTGTAGGCTTTGTGAATTGCCCAATGCCAAATTGGTCGTTGATTATTTTAGATGGAGAAACGAAGATGCCTTTCGTAATGCGTTAAATGCACACTGTTATTGGACGTTGAGACAAGATGGGTTCTCCAAAGTGGCGGCGACCAAAAGAATTGAACGGATAAGCGTTGCTGATAAGAATGAGTTATTGTTTACCTATGGGATTAATTTCAATGAATTACCCAATTGGCAAAAGCGGGGCATAGGTATCTATTGGGCCGAAGTAGAAAAGGAGGGGTACAATCCGAAAACCAAAGAAAAAACCTCGGTGAAACGCAACTCACTGAAGGTGGACTATGACCTCCCTATGAAAGACCAATATGATTTGTTCATTATGGATATTATTCAAAAAGATCAGACGAATCACGCGAAGTGATCATGATTAAACAAGATTTCCAATTTTAAATGCTTGTGCTAAGAGTTCAAAGGACCTAATTCTGTCTTCAACATGTGCTGTCCAAGCCACGGCTATGATCTCTCCCGCACCAAAGTCTTGAGTCATTTTTAATAGTGTTTCTTTTACTTGTTCTGGTGTGCCAGCGATCACCTTACCTTGGTGCGACTGCAGCAGACCTCTTTCGAACAGAGAAAATTGATAGTCTTTAATGGCTGCGTAATCTTGAATGCCTTCAAAGTTGCGTTTGTCCATTTGAAGAAACTGATAATCCACACACTTCTTTAATTGGTGAGCTTTTTCTTCTGTATCGGCACAAAGTATCACAAGTGATAAAGCTATTTTGGGTTTGGGGAATTGTTCCGAAGGCATAAAGTTTTCACGGTATCGATCCGCTATCTCCGAACCAGCCTGACCATTAATGAACTTGGCAATGGCCAGACCCATACCGTATTGTGCTGCGATCTTGCCACTACCCCCGCTAGAGCTCAGCATCCATTGTTGTGGTTTGGTAGGAATCTGAGGCACGGCAATCATTTTGCCGTATTCCGTACCTCCCTCATCATTGAGGAAAATCTGTAGATGGTCGAGTTGTCTCAAGTAACTCATTTCGTAGAAATCGTTAGAAGGATTCAGAAAGGCTGCAGTGATCCTATCACCGCCGGGTGCCCTGCCCATGCCGAGGTCTATTCTATCAGGAAAAAGAGCTTCAAGTAAACGAAAGTTTTCGGCAACTTTCAAAGCGCTGTGGTTGGGCAGCATGACGCCACCTGATCCAACACGGATCTTTGAGGTTTTACTGGCAATTCTAGCTATGAGAATTTCGGGAGCAGCACCTGCTACGGAGGCTAAGTTGTGGTGTTCTGAGACCCAGAATCTAGAATAGCCCCATTCTTCGGCCAGTTTTGCAATAGATATAGTGTGTTGAAGCGCTTGAATTGCATTCCCTCCCTTTGGAATGAGACTCTGGTCGAGAATGCTCAGTTTGATGTCAGTTTGCATGATTTCAAAACCTTATTTGAAGCTTCTTAGTTCATTCAAATAACTGGTATGGAAATTCAGGAACATTGGCGAGGGGCTTGCAGTAGTACAATTCAACTTTAGGGGTAAGTATTGAGGTTCTTTGATTTCTATTCAATTATTATTCTTATTTTCGATTTGAAAAAGAAATATTAAAACAAAGCAGGTATGGCTATAGCAAATAAAAAGATCATCGCACTGGTACATCATGATTTTGAAGATTTGGAATTGTGGTACCCGATCTATAGATGCAGAGAAGCAGGTGCTGTGGTGCACTTGGTGGGAGAGAAGGCGGGAGAGCAGTACATTGGTAAGTATGGGGTGCCTGCTGTGGCAGACTTTGCCTATAGTAATATTGATACTGCTGATTATGATGGTATTTTGGTTCCAGGAGGTTGGGCCCCAGATAAGATCAGGAGGTTTCCCGATGTCTTAACAATGGTTCAGCAACTCCACGCCAATAAAAAGGTGATTGGCCAGATCTGCCACGCAGGTTGGGTTCTTGTTTCAGCGAAGATACTAAAAGGTGTAAAAGTGACGAGTACGCCAGGTATCAAAGACGATATGGAAAATGCGGGGGCAATATGGATAGATGAGCCTGCTATTGCTGATGGACATATTGTATCTGCGCAACGCCCGCCAGACTTGCCAGTATATATGAAGTTGTATTTACAGGCTTTTGGAGAATAACAGGAAACTTACTTTTGTATGAGTTGTATGACCTCAGGCAGCATTCTGTTTACAAACTGCTGATAGGCAATCTGAGAAGGATGTAGGCCATCTGATGCTACAAGCTCAGGTTCGATGAGTCCTTTCTGGGTAATGTCGGTAATGTAAATATACTTGACTTGATATTTCTTACAGACCTTTTCGCAAACGTCATTGAACTGCTTAATACCAGAACTGATACGCACTTGGTCATCTCTGCCAAAAGCTGTATAGCCATAGTCGGGTATGGAGAGGATAAAGACCTTGTCTTTGTTACCTTTAGCTAAGTTGATTGCTATTTTTAACAAATCTTCAAACTCTGGTTCGAAACTTTCAGCAGTTTTATTTTGATAAAAGTTGTTGACGCCTATTAATAAGGAGACGAGGTCATAGGGTTCTGGATTTCTAGAGGTGATGGCTTCTTTAAGGTCATCAGTTCTCCATCCTGTTTGAGCAATGATATCTGTCGGTGCTAGTGCAATGCCTTGTGAACTTAGTATCATTGTCAGTTGATTGGGCCAGTTGTATTGCCACTCAACGGACTCGCCTTTGGTATAAGAGTCGCCAAGGGCTAAGTAAGTCAATGGCTTTTTAGAGGAGGAATTGTTATTCTGAGGCATTACGTTGTATTTGCAACCAGACAATAAGTAAATAATGATCAAACAGTAGCCAAAGTGTTTCATGAGAAGTTTTTTGCATGAAACACTTTGAAGTGGCATAAAGTTATTCCTTTATATAAGAACCCATAAAATCGCACTGCATACCGTGATAGCCTATACAGTTGGTTTCCTTTACTTGCAAGGTGTTGTTGCACTGAACTTGGAGTTTTATTGCTTTGCAATCCGCATCTTTGTAAGTGGCTTGGTCGTTCTTGAATTCGATGAGACCTATTATAATGCCCATGCATCCTTTCTTAGAACTAATATTCAGTTCAAACTTGAACATATTTGCACTTACATACACGAGCTTAAGCCTTTTAGTAAGCGTAGAGTCTGATTTGGCCTCTAAATAAGAACCTTCCAGCTTTTGTAGTTTTTTATTAGGAGTTCTATTTTGCTCCAATGACAATGCAAACTTATATTTTTGTTTTTTGAGGCTATCGGCCCATACGCCAGTCATGGCATCATTAGTTAAGGTTCCTTTGAAACCTTGTGAAAATTGCCCTGAAAACTCAATGTTTTCAGCAAGCTCGATCTTGTTATTAATGAGTTTGCCTTTAAGTGGGATATTTATTTTTTGAGATTCATAGTAATAATAACCCACCACATCGCCATTGCCCTTAATGTTGAGGGTCATTTTGATTTGATGTTTGTCATTAATGGCCCCTTTAAAAGTTTTGATAGCTACAAGGGTATTGCTAAAAATAAAATTGCTAAAGCAGATGAAAAAATAAATAAAGTAGTTTTTCGAATACATAATCTTTTATTGAATTTCGGGCATTCTTTCAAAGGGAATGTTTGGGTTTGTAATGAAACGATACGTGATATGTGTTTTCCTTATTTTACCACCAGCAGATTCTGCAATATGCATCATTTTAGGGTTGAAGTCACCGATCCAATTCATTTCAAAATCGGTATATTTAGCTTTGGGTTGAACCACTTTGGCAGCAGCCATTACAATAGCGCCTTCTAAGCCCTTACCTTGGTATTCGGGAATAACACCAAAGGCTACGCCAAACATACGTTTGCAGCTACCAGTGTACTTATGCCAAAGAAACTTGAGTGCGGCTAAGGGTGTTTTGGCACTAGGTTTAACCCCGTTCAAATGTTTGAAAAGTTGGTTTAGCTCTGGGATCATGATGAAAAACGCAATCGGTTCTTCCTTATAATAGGCAAACCATAGAATTTCTTCATCTAGAACTGGCTTTAGCTTGTTCATGACACTCATGGCCTGCGCTTTCGGCATTTCTTTTACGCCAGCGTGTTTCACCCAAGCCTTGTTGTAGATATACCTAAAGTCTTCCGCATACTTTTCTAGTTGACTCTTATTAATATGTGTGAATCTATAGTTAGAGTCTCTGGAGATCCGATCCGCCTTTGCTTGGTAGATATCTGGGAGCTGTCCTTCCACAGGTCTGTGATAGGTATATTGCTTAAAGTATTCTTTGAAACCAAAGTTTTCAAAAAGGGTCTTGTAATATTGGAAATGATAAGGCATGCAATAGTTGGGTTCATAGAACCCATCCACCAAAAGCCCCCACCATTTATCTCTATCTCCAAAGTTTACAGGTCCGTCTATAGCTACTGCGCCTTTGTCTTTAAGCCAGTCAATAGCGGTATTAAAAAGTAAGTTCGCAGCATTTTGGTCATTAATACATTCAAAAAATCCAAATCCCGCACTTGGGAGTTTGTCTTTAAGCTGTCTTTTGTCAGTAAAAGCAGCAATACGGCCTATACTTACTCCTTTACTGTCCTTTAAAATCCATCTGACACATTCACCATGTCTGAAATATTTATTTTCTTCAGGATCAAATATATCGTTAATGTCTTGATCTAAAGGCCTTATCCAGTTTTTTTCATGCTTATAGAGTCGCACAGGAAGCATTAAAAACTCCTTTGCACCGACTTTATCAGTAACAATTTGTATTATCATCTAGAGATTAAAAAATGATTCTATATATAAAGATAAATAATTAGTTTATTCCAAAACAAAATAAGTGATTGCTATGGAATAATACAATTAATAAGCATGTTATTTTCTATAAATGCTAAAAGTGTTCTAAAAAATACTTTTTCAGCTTCCTACAGAATAAATAGGATAATTCAGATGTTTTCTTAAGGCTCTTGATGGGGATGTATCATATTAATATTCAGATTATTACGAATGGGCTCTTAATTTTAAAAATTTAACATAAATTCTTTTTAATTAAAAATGAACAACTTATATTTGCAACCCAATTTTGATTCATATAAATAAGTTTAACATAAATATTTACAAACGTGACTAAAGCAGAAGTAATTGCGGCAATTGCTGAGAAGACAGGTATCGAAAAATCTGACGTTTCATCATCAGTAGAGGCTTTTTTAAGTGTAGTAAAAAACTCAATGTCTGAGGGCAACAATATATACATAAGAGGTTTTGGTAGCTTTGTTAACAAAAAGAGAGCTAAAAAAGTAGCAAGAAATATTTCTAAGAATACTGCAATAGTTATTGATGCACATTATGTGCCTAGTTTCAAGCCTTCAAAAGAGTTTGTTGCTCAAATCAAATCAAGTAAAAAAATAAAGTAGTAAATACTTTATTTATCCAATGATCTCTAAAAAACAAATCATATTACTGGGTGGTGCAGCAAGTGTCGTTGTTGTATTACTCATGTTTCCAATAGGGGTCATTAAAATGGAAGAAAAGAAAAGCGACACTAGGGTTCAAAAGGAAGATACAGCAGCTCAACAGCAGGTAAGCCATACGGTAGAGCTTCCGAAAGAACTTCGAACAGAGATTGACAAATTGAAAAAGGGGGTGGCAAGTAATCCCAAATCTGCAGAAAAGATAGGAGATCTTTTTGCGAGTGCCACAGCTTTTGATTCCGCGGTGTATTATTATAAGAAATCGGCGCAGGAGCAAGATAATTTGGCCATAAAAATAAAGACCGCCGATGCATACTACAACCTTTTCGGGATTACCGAAGGTCGTGACAGTAAAGTGGCAGATGCTTGCAAAGAAATACTTAAGGAGATATTAACGATCTCTCCCTCTAACATGGAAGCTAAAGCTAAACTAGGGTATGTAACGACCCTTACTGGTGCAGCACCTATGGAAGGAGTAGGTATTCTGAACCAAGTTTTGGAAGTAGAGCCAGAAAACAGAACGGCACTTTTTAACCTAGGACTCCTAGGGATCAGATCCCGACAGTTCGAAAAGGCAATTACTAGGTTTGAAAAAATCATTGTCAAAGATTCTGACGATCAAGTGGCTAGGTTTTATTTAGCTATTTGTTATAAAGAAACCAATAATCCTACGAAAGTAAGAGAATTAGTAAAAATCATAACTAGAAGTAACGCAGACCCTGTGTTGATCAGTGAAGCGGAAAAACTTTTAGTTGAGTAAATTGTAAATTGTTTAACCATAAAATTTCAAAATCATGCCTTGCGGTAAAAAAAGAAAGAGACATAAGATGTCTACCCACAAAAGAAAAAAACGCCTTAGAAAGAATAGACATAAGAAGAAGTAGTCTTCTTGATAATGAATAAGTTAGCTGCATGTTTATACATGCGGCTAAAGTTATTTATTGCCTATCCAATAGGCTATGTTCTTTTTATAGTGTTATAATTTTTTTTAAAATTGGCAAACGAGTTGTTCATCAGTTCTAGTCCTAAGGGAGATAGAATTGCACTTTTGCAAGACAAAAAGCTTGCAGAATTTCATGAAGAAAATAAGGCCAACAACTTTACAGTAGGTGATGTTTTTTTAGGTACAGTAAAAAAAATAGCACCAGGCCTTAATGCAGCGTTTATAGAAGTAGGGTATGAGAAAGATGCTTTCCTCCATTATCTAGATCTAGGACCACAGATTAAATCTCTCAATAAATACACAAAGATGGCGCAGACTGGAGAAGGTTCTGCTAAGCTGAATGGTTTTAAGACCGAATCAGACATCGACAAATTGGGGAAAATTACTCAGGTTTTTACAAAAGGTCAACAGATACTTGTACAGGTAGTTAAAGAACCTATTTCTACTAAGGGGCCAAGACTTTCCTGCGAAATTTCCATTGCGGGGAGATATATAGTTCTTGTGCCATTTTCAAATTCCATTAGTATATCAAAAAAGATTTCGGAAAAGGAAGAACGTCAGAGACTCGTAAGGCTGATGACTTCTATTCGTCCTGAAGGTTTTGGGATCATTATTCGTACAGTAGCTCAAAATAAAGATGTTAAAGAGCTTGATAGCGATTTAAAGGATCTTGTGAGAAAGTGGGAAGAGGGTTACAAAGCGCTTAAAACTGCTCGTACTAATGATAAAATTATTGGTGAAATGGGTAGGGCTAACTCTATTCTTAGAGATATGCTTAATGACAACTTTGACTCTATCACAGTTGATTCTAAAGAAACCTATGAAGACATTAAGTTGTATCTTAAGAGGATAGCTCCTGATAAGGAAAAAATCTTGAAGTTATACAGCGGCAAAGACAAGTTATTTGAGGCGAATGGTATCGAAAAGCAAATCAGGGGTGCTTTTGGTAGGACAGTAAGTATGCAAAATGGAGGCTATCTGATCATTGAGCATACAGAAGCTTTACATGTTATTGATGTAAACAGTGGTAACAAATCAAATACTGAAAATTCTCAGGAAGACACGGCACTCAAAGTAAACCAAGAGGCTTGCAGGGAAATTGCTAGACAATTGAAATTGAGGGACCTTGGAGGTATCATCGTTATTGACTTTATAGATGTAAAAGACCCAGAGAATAAAAATCTGGTATATGCATCTATGAAGGAAGAAATGGTGGGTGATAGGGCTAAATATACCATACTTCCTTTGACCAAGTTTGGTCTCATGCAAATCACAAGACAAAGGGTAAGACCAATTGTTAATGTGAATACACTTGAGACATGTCCAACTTGTAATGGTACGGGTAATATTGCAGCAAGTATTAATATTTCAGATCAAATAGAAAATACTTTAGAGTATCTCCTCACGAAACAGAAAGAAACTAAAGTTTCTATTATGGTGCACCCATTTATATATTCTTATTATACCAATGGCTTGATTTCAAAGCGTATAAAATGGTTCTTAAAATATAAGAAATGGGTAGGACTTATTAAGGATACAACATTAGGACTCATTGAATACAAATTTATTGATGTTAATGGTGAAGAAATTGATCTACATAAGTAGCAGGCTTTCAGCTTGCTACTTTTTTTTATATCTCAATATACTTGCATAAGCGATTAGGCGATTTTTTGTTTAGGATCAAATACTTACCTTTGCGCTAGTATTTTACAAAGATATTATATTAAATAATGGATAAATATTCATACATAGCTAATGCGGATACTGTCGTTATAGAGAACTTGTACCAGCAGTATACGGAAAATCCAAACTCGGTAGACGCTTCTTGGCAGAAATTTTTTGAAGGGTTTGATTTTCAAATTAACAAATTCGGAAGTAACGGTCATACAAAAAGCAATGGAACAGGGACATCTCTGTCCACATCTGGGGCTTCGGAGAAAGAGATTCAAGTGCGTAATTTGATTTTCGAATATAGAAGAAGGGCCCATTTGAAGTCTAAGACAAACCCTGTTCGAGAAAGAAAGGATAGGAAGCCAAGATTAGAACTTTCAAATTTCAATCTTTCGGATTCTGACTTGGACACTGTTTTCGTGGCTGGTGCTGAGATTGGCCTTCAAAATGCCACTCTAAGACAAATCATTGATAAGTTGGAGAGAATATATTGCAGAACCATTGGTTTTGAATATATGTATGTTCGAAAAAGAGATCAATTGCAATGGCTGAAAGAAAAGATTGAAACGGAAGGATATGAAATAAAATTATCGTCTGATGAAAAGAAACGGATTCTTTACAAACTTAATGAGGCGGTTGTTTTTGAAAACTTCTTGCATACCAAATATGTAGGTCAGAAAAGGTTTTCATTGGAAGGTGGTGAGAACACAATTCCAGCCTTGGACTATATGATTAATTTAGGTTCTTCTTTGGGAGTTGAAGAAGTAGTGATAGGAATGGCACATCGTGGCCGTCTTAACGTACTCTGCAATATCATGGGCAAGACATATGAGCAGATCTTCAATGAGTTTGAAGGGCATACCATGCCAGATTTAACCATGGGCGATGGTGATGTGAAATATCACATGGGATATTCCAGTGAGATCAAGACTACTTATAATAAGACAGTAAATTTGAAATTAGCCCCGAATCCATCTCACTTGGAGGCGGTAGATCCTGTAGTTGCAGGATATTCACGCTCTCAAATAGATGATGAGTTTGGTGGTGATATGAGTAAGGTACTTGCGATTATGATCCACGGAGACGCCGCAGTGGCAGGTCAAGGGATTGTATATGAGGTTGCTCAAATGGCTAAACTGAAAGGTTATACAATCGGAGGAGCTATTCACTTTGTGATCAACAATCAAGTCGGCTTTACCACTGATTTTGAAGAAGCGCGTACATCTATTTATTGTACTGATGTTGCAAAAGTAATTGATGCGCCTGTAATTCACGTAAATGGTGATGATGCTGAGGCTGTGGCTTTTGCATGTAAATTGGCAATAGAATACCGCCAGACTTTTGGAGGTGATTTCTTCATTGACATGGTGTGCTACCGTCGTCATGGTCATAATGAAGCTGATGAACCAAAATTCACACAGCCAGTGCTTTATAATATCATCGCAAAACACCCAAATCCTAGGGAAGTTTACAACAAACAATTGATCGAAAGAGGTGATGTGGACGCTCAGCTGGCTCAGAGAATGGATAAAGAATTCCGTGACACTTTGCAAGATCGTCTGAACCAAGTAAAACAGAACCCATTACCTTATAAGCCTCAAAAACTAGAACAAGAGTGGGAGTTTTTACGTCGTTCAAAACCAGAAGATTTTGATAAATCGCCAGACACGTTTGTTTCACAAGAAACCCTTGATAAAATTGGTAAGGCTCTAGTTGCCGTTCCAGAAGGATTCAAACCTTTAAAACAAATAGAAAACTTGATCAAAGACCGTCAAAAGATGTTCTTCGAAGACAAGAAGTTGAATTGGGCTTCTGCCGAATTGGCTGCTTATGGGTCATTGTTGATGGAAGGTAAATTTGTACGTATGTCTGGTCAGGACGTTTGCAGAGGTACTTTCTCTCACCGTCATGCAGTGATTAAGGATGCTGAAACTAATGAGCCTTATTGCAATCTTAACCATATAGACGAGAAGCAACAAGAGTTCAGGATTTTTAACTCTTTTTTGTCTGAATATGGTGTCTTAGGATTTGAATTTGGATATGCGATGGCAAATCCAAATGCATTAGTTGTTTGGGAGGCTCAATTTGGTGATTTTGCAAACGGTGCTCAAACCATGATAGACCAGTTTATTTCTGGTACTGAAAGCAAGTGGCATAGAATGAATGCTTTAGTGCTTCTTTTACCACATGGCTATGAGGGGCAAGGACCGGAGCACTCAAATGCTAGACCTGAGCGTTTCTTACAATTGGCAGCAGAAGATAATATGATTGTGGCAAATTTAACCACACCTGCGAACTTCTTCCACTTGTTGAGAAGGCAACTGGCTTGGCAATTCAGAAAACCGTGTGTAGTAATGTCTCCGAAATCATTGCTTCGTCATCCTGCTATGGTTTCTCCAATTGAAGATTTTACCAAAGGTGGTTTCAAGGAGCTAATAGATGATGATTTCGTATCAGCTAAAGATGTAAAAAAAGTATTGTTATGTACAGGAAAGGTGTATTTCGATCTTTTAGCAGAGCAACAAAAGTCAAATAGAAAAGATATAGCAATAGTTCGTCTTGAGCAAATGGCTCCATTCCCAATGAAACAGTTTGAAGCTGTGGTTGAGAAGTATAAGGATGCTAAAATTGCATGGGTTCAAGAAGAGCCAGAAAACATGGGAGGTTGGGCATACATATTAAGAGTATATCGTAAGAAATACTTAGATGTAGTGGCAAGGAAACCATCAGCATCTACCGCAGTAGGATACTTGAAAGTTCACGAAATCGAACAAAAGGACATCGTAAAAAGAGCATTTGAACTATAGTTAATAGTTATTGGTGATTAAGTTATTGGGTTGATCCATAACAAATAGCAATTGACAATTAACGAATAACAATTAACGAATAACAAATAAAGAAATGGCATTAGAAGTAAAAGTACCAGCAGTAGGGGAATCGATCACCGAGGTTACTATTGCAAAATGGAATAAAAAAGACGGCGATTTAGTAGCCGCAAATGAATTGCTTTGCGAATTAGAATCAGACAAAGCTACTTTTGAGTTGCAAGCAGAAAAAGCAGGCAAGATTACTTTGAAAGTAAAAGAAGGAGATACTGTGGCAATAGGTACATTAATCTGTGTGATCGAAGAGTCTGCAGCTGTAGCAACCGCTGCCCCTTCAACACCTAAGGTTGACACACCGGTTACTCCAACACCATCTATTGCCCCTGCGGCAACTGGTCAAGTTGTAGAAATGAAAGTGCCTGCAGTAGGGGAGTCTATTACTGAAGTTACCGTGGCAAGTTGGGCTAAGAAAACAGGCGATATTGTAGCATTGAATGATGTCCTTTGCGAGATTGAATCTGATAAAGCCACTTTTGAGTTACAAGCCGAAGCATCAGGAAAACTTACAGTTGTGGCGCAATCGGGCACTACTTTGCCAATTGGCGCTTTATTGGCAAAAATTGAAGTAATGAGTGGTGTGGCTACTGGTAATACCGGTGTAGCATCGTCTACCCCAAGTACAAGTGCGACATCGACAGCTACCGTAGGAAATTACGCATCTGGCCATGCATCGCCTGCTGCGGATAAGATATTGAAAGAAAAAGGAGTGGAGTCAGCATCAGTACAAGGTTCTGGCAAAGATGGCCGTATTACGAAAGAAGATGCTCTAAATGCTCAAAGGACAGCACCGGTAGCTTCGTCAAATGGCTCAACAGCTTCAGCACCAGTAGCAAATACGGCCAGTGGTACTCGATCTCAACGTAGAGAGAAGATGAGCAGCTTGCGTAAAACAGTAGCTCGTCGTTTGGTTGCAGTGAAAAATGAAACGGCAATGCTCACCACATTTAATGAAGTGAACATGAAGCCCATCATGGATTTGCGTGCAAAATATAAGGATTCATTCAAAGAAAAGCATGGCGTTGGTTTAGGCTTTATGTCTTTCTTCACTAAAGCTGTAACAGTTGCTTTGAAAGATTTCCCAGCAGTAAATGCTTACATCGATGGTGATGAATTAGTATACAACGACTATGCAGATGTTTCTATCGCCGTTTCAGCACCAAAAGGTTTGGTTGTTCCTGTGATCAGAAATGCAGAGAAAATGAGTTTCAACGAGATTGAAGCAGAAGTGGTTCGTTTGGCAACTCGTGCGCGTGATAACAAATTGAGTATTGATGAAATGCAAGGTGGAACATTTACTATTACCAATGGTGGTATTTTTGGATCAATGTTGTCAACTCCAATCATCAATGCTCCTCAATCTGCCATTTTAGGTATGCACAACATCGTTGAAAGACCTGTGGCTGAAAACGGTCAAGTAGTTATTCGTCCAATCATGTATGTAGCATTATCTTATGACCATAGAATCATTGACGGTCGTGAATCTGTTGGCTTCTTAGTACGCGTAAAACAACTGTTGGAGGATCCCTCTAGATTGTTATTGGGAGTATAATAATAGTATTAAGTGGATAGTCTTTAGTCCTAAGTAGATTAGTATGAATAACTATAAAGATCTAAAAGTGTGGCGAAAGGCTATTGATTTAACAGCTTTAGTATATTCAATGACTGAAAAGTTTCCTAATAGAGAGCAATTTGGATTAATTTCCCAGATGAATAGAGCTTCAGTTTCTATATCATCTAACATAGTGGAAGGTGCTGGAAGAAATTCTAAGGGAGAATTTGCTCAATTTTTAGGAATAGCTATTGGATCCTTATATGAATTGGAAACGCAAGTAGTAATAGCCGAAAGGATTAAATATATTGATAAACCAGATTTTGGAGAACTTACTGGAAAGATCAGTGAGCTTCAGAAGATGGTTTATGGTTTGAAAAATACTTTAAAATAAACAACGTAGCAGTTTTTACTCAATACTAAAGACTTGCTACTAAAGACTAATAAAATGTACAACGTTACAATAATAGGTTCTGGTCCAGGTGGTTATGTTGCCGCTATCAGATGCGCTCAATTGGGCTTGAAAACCGCTTTAATAGAAAAATATGATACATTAGGAGGGACTTGCTTAAACGTAGGCTGTATCCCGTCTAAAGCTCTTTTGGATTCTTCAGAGCATTATCATAATGCAACCCACACTTTTAAGACCCATGGAATTGATATTCCAGGTGAGATCAAAGTGAATCTAGAGCAAATGATCAAACGTAAGGGAGAAGTGGTGAAACAAACCTGTGATGGTATCAATTTCTTGATGAAGAAAAACAAGATTGATGTGCTTACAGGTACTGGTAGTTTTGTGGATAAAAATACCATCAAAATTACTGCCAAGGACGGCAAGGTTACTGAAATCAAAACAGAGAAGGTTATCATTGCAACCGGTTCTAAACCCATTAGTTTACCAACAGTTCCTGTAGATAAGAAAAGAATCATCACTTCTACAGAGGCTTTAAACTTGAAAGAAATTCCTAAACACCTTATCGTTATAGGCGGTGGTGTTATTGGACTAGAGTTGGGTTCTGTATATGCAAGATTGGGCTCTAAAGTTTCTGTAGTAGAATTCAGTGAATCTTTGATTCCAACTATGGATAAAGCGTTGGGCAAAGAGTTGCAGAAAGTGTTGGGTAAAATAGGCTTTGAGTACCATTTTAAACACAAGGTGACAGAAGCTTCAGTAAAGGGTGATGAGGTTACCGTAAAAGCTGAAAATTCTGAAGGGAAAATCGTTGAGTTCAAGGGTGATTATGTTCTAGTAGCTATTGGTCGTAAACCATATACAGAAGGTCTTGGCTTAGAGAATGTAGGTGTTAAGCTAGATCAAAGAGGTAGAATTGAAACTGATGATCATTTACAAACTTCAGTGGCAGGTATCTACGCTATTGGCGATGTGATCAAGGGTGCTATGTTGGCTCACAAGGCAGAGGAGGAAGGTACATTGGTTGCAGAGCAATTAGTTGGACAGAAACCTCATATCAATTACAATTTGATTCCAGGTGTGGTTTATACTTGGCCAGAGGTCGCAGCTGTAGGGTATACCGAAGAACAGCTAAAAGAATCTGGTAGGCCATATAAAGTAGGTTCTTTCCCTTTTAAAGCATCGGGGAGAGCAAGAGCAAGTATGGATCTCGACGGCTTTGTGAAAGTATTGGCTGATAAAGCTACTGATGAGATTCTTGGTGTTCACATGATTGGTCCTCGTGCCGCAGACATGATTGCGGAGGCAGTTGTAGCGATGGAATTCAGAGCTTCGGCTGAAGATGTGGCTCGTATGAGTCATGCGCACCCAACATTCACAGAGTCAATGAGGGAAGCTTGTTTAGCTGCCACAGAGAATCGTGCAATACACATTTAATCATAGGAATTAGTTCTGACAAAAAGAAAGGGAGTCATTTGACTCCCTTTCTTTTTTAAATAATCAATAGCGAAACAGATTCTATTCCTTGAAAAGCCTATTTTCTAAGCTTCCTTTAGTACTTTTTCTGTTAATTTTCTAAGATCATGACCAAGTTTTACTACTTCACCTATTACAATAATGGATGGATTATCCATTTGATTTCCTTGGGCAATTTCAAATATATCATTTACCGTTGCTATCACATGTTTTTGGTGTATTGTTGTGCCATTTTGGATAATTGCTACAGGAGTAGATAATTTGCCCTCTTTTTTGAAAATCTCCATAATCTCTTTTAGTTTCGCCATCCCCATTAGGATGATAACTGTCGCTGTTGATTTTGCAGCAAGTGCAATATCGTTGGACAAAGATCCATCACTTAGTGTTGCTGTTGTTACCCAAAAACTTTCGTTCACTCCTCTACTCGTAACAGGGATTCCAATACTTGCAGGTACAGAGATACTGCTGGAAATACCAGGTATTACTTCTACATTTACGCCATGTTGTTCTGCATAAGCAAGTTCCTCATGCCCCCGTCCAAATACGTAAGGATCTCCTCCCTTAAGCCTTACTACATACTTATATTTATGAGCACAATGTACTATAAGTTCGTTGATGGCTTCTTGCTTGTTTGATTTGCAGCCCCTTCGTTTACCTACATATATTTTTACAGCATCTTTTGGTGCAAAATTTAACAACTCTTCTGATGATAAAGCATCGTATAATATGCAATCAGCATTTTGAATAGCTTTTAAGCCTTTAACTGTTATAAGGTCAACGTCACCTGGTCCTGCACCAACTAAATATACCTTTGCCATATCTTTAAATCTATAGAGATAAACTTTTGATTTGAACTATAAGTTCCTTGCAAATATAAGAAATATTGGTATAAGTAGTATTACTTATTGGTTGTTTTGTTGTGATAATGCCTTTATTTGTGTTTATGGCTTATAAAAAATGCTTATTTATTGTAAAAAATATTTCCATTTATTGAGTAATTTTACTCACAAATATTTTTGTGTTATAAAAAATACTCTTACTTTTGTAAAGTAATTAGTGATTCTAGTGGTAAATACTTGAGTTATTAGCATTGAACTTATAAAATTATTACTTATTTATTATGTCAGCCAAGAAGAATGTAGTTGTAATCGGTAACGGAATGGTCGGTTACAAGTTTTGTGAAAAATTCGTAGCGAAAAGTGGCTCAGGAGACTTTCAACTTGTGGTATTTGGCGAGGAACCTCGACCTGCATATGATAGGGTGCATTTGAGTGAGTATTTTACCACAAAAGATGAAAGTCTTCTTACGATGGCCACGCTTGACTGGTATCTCGACAACAACATCCAGCTCTTCTTGGGTGACCCTATCGTTTACATTGATCGTGAGGGTAAAACGGTTACTTCTTTGAAGGGGGAGAAGGTCTCCTATGAGAAGTTGGTATTTGCGACTGGTTCTTCAGCATTTGTTCCCAAAATCGAAGGAGTGGAGAAAGATGGAATCTTTGTTTATAGGACCATTGAGGATTTGGACATGACCATTGATTATGCCAAAAAATGTAAGACTGGGGCAGTAATAGGTGGTGGGCTATTGGGCTTGGAAGCGGCCAAAGCTCTAATGGATCTCAAACTTGATACCCATGTAATTGAGTTTGCTCCGAGACTTATGCCTAGACAAATTGATGAAGAGGGGGGCCAAGTTCTAAAAGACAAGATGGAAAGTCTTGGAACAAAGATACATTTAAATAAAAATACCTCTTTCTTTGGCGGTGATGCAACTGTGAAGTCAATGAATTTTGCAGATGGATCTGTCTTGAATGTTGATATAGTAGTGATTTCCGCAGGTATCAAACCAAGAGATGAGCTGGCTATTAAATTCGGGCTTGAAGTTGGGCCAAGAGGAGGTATTTTGGTGAATGACAAGTTAGAAACTTCAGATAAAGATATTTATGCAATAGGAGAATGTGCTCTCCATGGGGGAATGATTTATGGGTTGGTAGCGCCTGGGTATGAGATGGCGGATATTGTAGCAGAGCAAATCTTGAACATTGGAGAAAAAGAATTCAAAGCATTTGATATGTCCACCAAGCTCAAGTTGATGGGGGTGGATGTGGCTAGTTATGGAGATGCTTTCGGAACTTCCGAAGACCATGATGCGATTGTCTACAAAGACAAAATTAAGGGTGTCTATAAAAGAATAAATATTTCAAAAGATGGTAAGAGACTGATTGGTGGCATATTGATTGGGGATGCTGCTGACTATAATATGCATCTTCAGATGGTGAAAAATAAACTTGTTTTGCCACCAAATCCTGAAGACTTGATTTTAGGCGCTAGGAATGGGGCCAGTGCTCATGCTGGAGCTGGTGTTGCAGCTTTGCCAGATGATGCAGTAATTTGTTCTTGTGAAAACATTACTAAAGGTGCGATTTGCAAGGCGGTTGAAGAGGGTGATCTTAACAAAGTTGATGAAATCATTTCGTGTACCAAAGCAGGATCTGGTTGTGGGGGATGCAAGCCCATGTTGGTTGATCTTCTTAAGGATACAATGAAAAAGATGGGTAAAACGGTTAAGAACCATCTTTGTGAACATTTTGCATATTCAAGGCAAGAACTTTACGATATTGTCAAGGTCAACGATATCAAGACTTATGGCTCTTTGTTAGTAAAATACGGTAAAGGACATGGTTGTGAGGTTTGTAAACCCGCGGTAGCTTCTATTTTGGCAAGTACATTCAACGAAATGATCTTGAAAAAACCCCATCAAACACTCCAAGACAGTAATGATAGGTTTTTGGCTAATATACAACGCGGTGGTACATATTCTGTAGTGCCACGTATTCCTGGAGGTGAGATTACTCCTGAAAAACTGATCGTTATAGGAGAAGTAGCTAAAAAATATAATCTTTATACTAAGATAACTGGTGGACAGCGAATAGATCTTTTTGGTGCAAGAGTCGATCAACTCCCCGACATTTGGGAAGAACTTGTAAATGCCGGTTTTGAAAGTGGACATGCTTACGCTAAATCACTACGCACCGTAAAAAGTTGTGTAGGAAGTACTTGGTGTAGGTTTGGAGTGCAAGATTCGGTGAGTTTTGCCATAGAGGTTGAGGAGAGATATAGGGGTCTGAGGGCTCCGCATAAGCTCAAGTCGGCGGTAAGTGGTTGTACTCGTGAGTGTGCTGAAGCTCAATCAAAGGATTTTGGGATCATTGCTACCGATAAGGGTTGGAATCTCTATTTGTGTGGTAATGGAGGGATAAAACCACAACACGCAATTTTATTTGCTTCTGATATAGATAAAGAAACATGCTTGAAATACATTGATAGGTTCTTGATGTTCTACATAAAAACTGCCGATCCATTGACAAGAACTGCAACTTGGCTGAACAAAATGGAAGGTGGTATTGAATATTTGAGAGATGTTATCATTAACGATAGTTTGGGAATTTGTTCTCAACTGGAGCGAGAAATGGACTTTATGGTTGAAACATACCAATGTGAATGGAAAGAAGTGGTAAATAATCCAGAGCTGAGAAAGAGATTTAAGGCTTTTGTAAACGTTCAAGAGCCGGATAACCAGCTCGCTTGGGCAGATCTTCGTGGGCAGAAGTTTCCGGAGGGATGGGGTACAAAATATGCGGTTGCAAAAGGATTAAAATAGGTGATTTGGATTTATAAAAGGAGTGCTGATAATAAAAACTGCACTCCTTTCTTTTCAAAACTTTCAAACTTAAAAACATTACGATGATGAGTACAATAGTAGATACGTGGGTAAAAGTCTGTAAGACTTCTGATATTCCCGAAAATGGTGGAGCTTGTGCACTATTAGGGGACAAACAAATAGCTATTTTCAATTATACAATTACGAATGAGTGGTTTGCTACAGATAATTTATGTCCCCACAAGCAACAAATGGCAATTTCAAGAGGCATGATTGGATCTCATGGTGAAGAGTGTGAGCCTAAAGTTGCATGTCCATTTCACAAAAAGACTTTTTCACTTAAATCAGGCGAATGCCTCAGTGGAGATGATTACAAGATCAACACTTACGAAATAAAAATTGAAGGAGATGATGTTTATTTAAGGGTTTGATATAAACATCTAACCTGCCTTCCTAAAGATCTTATTTTTTATTTAAAAAATCCAAGTGTCATGGCATTATGTTGCGGCACTTGGTTATCTACTTTAAGGCAATCAATATGGATAAAAACGAAAGTTCGGTCAAAAGATTGACCATAATGTATATTTCTGCATTGTCGTTAGTTGCATTACTTACTATTGTGGGGCAATTTTTCGTGCAAAGATCATTAGATGGTCATATTCATGATGCCAAAATTATCAATCTCGCAGGTCGTCAAAGGTTTCAAAGTCAATCTATTGTAAAGAATATATTGATTTTAACAGATACTACTCACCATCTTTCTGATAGTGCCAGGTTGGTTTATCAGACCAGGTTGGAAAGTTTATTGAAAACGTGGCAACATTACCATGTGGGACTAAAAAATGGTTATTTGCCTGAGTTTGAGTATTATGCTCGGAATTCAGATGTTGTAAAGAAGTATTTTGAAGATATAGAGGAGCATTTCGATACTGTTTATAGCTCAGCAATGACAATAAAGTTTTTGGGAAACAAAAATCTATTGAAGAATTATCAGGAAGTGACCAAATTTCGAAAATTGATTTTGGATAATGAATACCTTTTTTTACAATTAATGGATAAAATAGTATATCAATTAAGTAAAGAAAGTGAGGAAAAGGTTAGAAAACTTGAAATTGCCGAAAAGATCTTAATGTTTTTTACGATTGTAATCTTAATTATGGAAGGAGTCTTCATCTTTAGACCTGCGGTAAAACAAATAAAACAATATGTGGTAATGTTGCTTAAAACTCAAGTAGAATTACAAATATTAAATGAAGAATTATCCGAAACAAATGCGAAGCTAACGAAGGCCCAAGATGAATTGTTGATTGCTCAGAAAGAAAAGTACCAGCGAAGAATAGAAGAACAACTCATTCGTTCGGCATCGCTCATCAAAGGTCAAGAAGAGGAACGTAAGCGATTGTCGAAAGAACTTCATGATGGGTTAGGCCAGCTTCTAACGGCTTTAAAATTTGATCTAGAAAAGGTGGATCTGGAAAAGTCGGATTTTGTCAAAAATAAAACGATTCTTATGGAAGCTAAGAAATTGTTGTCTCAGACTATTAATGAAACTAGAAATATTGCATTTAACTTGATGCCTTCAATTTTGAATGATTTTGGTATAGTGCCTACCATTAGGCTTGTAGGGGAGCAGATTAGGACTAAGTCAGGGGTAGATGTAGTGTTTAAAACCAATATTGAAGACGATCATAGGTATAATCAAGACACAGAAATAGCACTTTATAGGATCATTCAGGAGGCTACTAATAATATTTTGAAACATGCAGATGCAACGAGGATAATTGTAGAGTTGAATCAAGATGATAGTAAATTACATCTTCGTCTTAGTGATAATGGTAAAGGTTTCAATATGAAGCAGGTCAAGAGGAATAAAGAAAATCATAGTGGTCTTAATAATATGGAAGAAAGGGTCAAACTTTTAGATGGGAATTTTCATATTGATTCCAAAAAGGGAGATGGAGTGTTAATTGAAGTAAATCTACCTATATGAAATTTTAGGGGTCAAATATAAAATCTCAATTCTTAAAATAGGAAGTTAAATTGATACTTAAGTATGCGGAATTGTGTACTTAAATTTATATAATTTGTTATTGAGTATTTTTTTTGCCACATTTACGTACAAAAAATATTTTAATAATGCAATCAATTAGAGTATTACTAGCAGATGATCACAGTATTTTTAGGAAAGGAGTTAGGTCAATATTGGAAGAGGATAAGGAAATAACCATTATTGGTGAGGCTTCCAATGGTGTTGAAGCTCTTGAGAAGGTAAGAGATTTGGCACCAGATGTATTATTGATTGATATTGCTATGCCTCGTATGAATGGGATCGAAGCCGCAAAAATAGTAAGTAAGCAGTTCACGGCAACCAAAGCATTAATTTTATCAATGCATAATGATCAGCACTATATATTAAAGGCCGTTGAGAGTGGTGCTTACGGTTATTTATTGAAAGATACTACAAGAGAAGAAATGATCAATGCAGTAAAGACTGTGGCACGCGGTGATAAGTATTTCAACGGATCCGTTAGTAACACAATTGTTGATGGTTATTTGAATAAAACTAATAAAGTAAGAGGTAAGGTATTAGATGATTCTTCAAAGTCGAAACTTTCAAAAAAGGAAAAAGTAATAGTGAATTATATTATTGAGGGGTTAAGCAGTAAGCAAATAGCTGAAAGAGAAAATTTATCCGTAAGGACAGTTGATAACCATAGAGCGAACATGATGAGGAAACTTGGCGTTAAGAACGCTGCAGAGCTCGTTAAGATGGCTTTGGAAGATAAGTTGATATAATTTTTTCGTATGGTTGAAGCCTTTGACTGATTCTGTATCGGTTAAAGGCTTTTGTCGTATTACAGATCTTTGATTTCCTTTATGAGTTGCTTATCTGTGTGATAACCTTCTATGCGCTTTATTACCTTTCCGTAGATATCCAATATGATCATTGTTGGATACCCATCAATAGAATATTTGTTTGAAAGTTCCTTTCCTTCGGGAGTATCTACGTCCAGTTGGACTGAAGAGAACTTTGAATTGATCAAATTAAAGACCTCAGGATTAGTAAATACTTTCATTTCCATTTGCTTGCAGGGCCCACACCACGTAGCCGTAAAGTCCATAAATATTAATTTTTTACCAGTATTTTTGGCAAAGGTCTGAGCGTCTTTGTATGTCGTTTTGAAGTTTATTTGAGCGTGGGCAAAACTTGCAGTCAAAATTATTGAAATAACTATTATTTGTTTTCGCATATGGATTATTGTTTGATGCAATTTATACAATTTTCATACCAAAATAACATTTTATGATGATAGTCAATGTTCTTTAGTGGTTATGATGTACAAGTGTCGGCTTCGGTATACTGCTTATATTGACATAAGTAGAGTTTTTGGGAATTAAAATGATAATTAAAAGTTTGTGGTTTCGATTTGTAGTTCGTATATTTGTATACAAACAAAATAATACTAGGTAATATTATGAAAAAGAAATTTCAGAGTCCAATTATTTCTCCAATAATCTAAGTTTTAGAATTGGAGTATTTTTTGAAAGTTTAGGAGAGCCTTATTGGTTCTCTTTTTTTTGTACTACAAGATATGCTTATAGAAGTTAATCCTAAAAATCCGCAAATTCGTTTGATCAAGCAAGTCGTCGAATGTATAAACGATGGTGGTGTGATTATTTATCCAACAGATTCGGTTTATGGCGTTGGTTGCGATTTGTTCAATCAGAAAGCCGTCGAACGAGTTTGTCGGCTCAAAGAAGTCAAGCCAAACAAATTAGACCTCTCGTTTATTTGTTATGATCTAAGCCATATTTCTGAGTACGCAAAGCATATATCGACTCCAGTATTTAAACTTATGAAATCTTATCTGCCGGGTCCTTATACATTTATTTTGGAATCAAGTTCAAAAGTCCCCAAAATACTAGGTAACTCTAAAAAAACGGTAGGTATAAGAGTGCCGAATAATGAAATTATCAGAAATATAGTGTTTGGGGTTGGCCACCCAATCATTAGTTCTTCGATAAAGGATATAGATAGTGTTATCGAATATACCACTGATCCACAGATTATTTATGAAAGATATAAAAAAATGGTTGACATTGTCATAGATGGTGGCATGGGAGGGAACATTCCAACTACCGTTATTAATTGCGTTAATGACAGTATAGAATTGGTTAGGGAGGGCTTAGGTCCTGTTGATTTTGTATAGACATTGAGATAATGCAGACTATATTTCCTACAGCATTTTTACCTCCTATTTCATACTTTGTTTTCTTTCAGAAGGCAGACTCGGTGATCATTGATTTAGGTGAACGCTATCAAAAACAAACCATTAGAAATCATTGCAATATAATAACTTCCCAAAAATCGATGATGCTGACAGTTCCAATAAAAGCTGTTTCTAAAAGCGAACCCATTTTTCATGCTGTTATTGATAACAGTGTAGATTGGCAAAAAAAAATGTTAAGAACACTTCAGACATCTTATGGGAAAGCGCCATTTTTTGAATTTTACTTTGATTATTATCATAAAGCCATTTCTGAAAAACATGACAAATTGGTAGATTTGAATCTCGTGTTGATGACAATATGTCTCAAATTCCTGAAGATTAATAAGCCCATTAAATACGTTTATGAATATAACAAAGAATATGAAGGCTGTTTTGATCTTAGGAAAGGTCAATTTGGCAATAAAATACAGCAAAAATCATATTCTCAGGTTTTTGGCAGTGTATTTGTACCTGACACAAGCATTATAGATTTACTATTTTGTGAAGGGCCAAACGCAACCAATGTCTTAAATTCGAGTATAATCACTTAAATTACATAGGCGTAAGTGTATTTGTTAATTCACGATAATTACATAGATTTACAATATTATTCTAACTAAAATGGAAGCAAAATTTTCAAATAGGGTAAAAGAGGTGCTTGCATTAAGCAGGGAAGAAGCCTTACGTCTTGGAAATGATTCTATTGGTACAGAACATGTTTTATTGGGTTTGATCAGAAGTGGCGAAGGATTAGCCATGGTGATTCTCAAGAAATTGGGCTTGGCTATAGATGATTTGAAAAAGGACATAGAACATGTGGCAAAAGCTGCCTCAAATAATAAAATACAAAATTCGAGCAGTTTGCCCCTTACAAGGCAGACGGAGAAAGTACTAAAAGTCACTTATTTAGAAGCTAAATTATTTAAAAGCGATCTAATAAATACAGAACATTTATTGCTTTCATTGTTGCGCGATAAAGATAACTTATCATCGCAAATTCTTGAAAAACATGATGTGAGTTACGAAGTAGTCAAAGAGATGTTAGATTTTCATTTTAATAACCCAGAGGCGGCAAGGAACGCTGATGACGATGACGATATGGAGAGCGCTTTTGAAAGCACTGGTGCTTCATCAAAGGATACTTCTAAATCAGGAACAGAGAAGTCGAAAACACCAGTCCTAGATAATTTTGGACGTGATTTGACTAAATATGCTGAGGAAGGCAAATTGGATCCAATTGTTGGTAGGGAAAAAGAAATTGAGCGTGTCGCTCAGATTTTGTCTCGTCGTAAGAAGAATAATCCAATATTGATAGGAGAGCCTGGTGTGGGTAAAACAGCGATAGCAGAAGGTCTAGCGCTTAGGATTGTTCAAAAGAAAGTTTCTCGAGTTTTATTTGGTAAAAGAGTCGTTTCCCTTGATTTGGCGTCACTTGTAGCAGGTACAAAGTATAGAGGTCAATTTGAAGAAAGGATGAAGGCAGTGATGAATGAGCTTGAAAAAGCCTCAGAAGTTATCCTTTTTATAGATGAAATACATACCATAGTTGGTGCAGGAGGGGCTTCAGGTTCTTTGGATGCTTCTAATATGTTTAAACCTGCATTGGCGCGCGGTGACATACAATGTATCGGAGCAACAACCCTTGACGAGTATAGACAATATATTGAAAAAGATGGGGCACTGGCTAGAAGATTTCAACAGGTAATGGTAGATGCTACATCTGTTGATGAAACTATTCAGATTTTAACGAACATCAAAGATAAATATGAGGATCACCATAATGTTACGTATACAAAAGAGGCTATTGATGCTTGTGTTAAGCTAAGTGATAGATATATCAGCGATAGATTTTTGCCTGACAAGGCGATAGATATCCTTGATGAAGTTGGTGCTAGAGTACATATTGGTAATATTAAAGTTCCTTCTGATATCATTAAGCTTGAAGAAGCTATAGAAAATGTTAAGAAGGAGAAAAATGAAGTGGTTAAGAGTCAAAAGTTTGAAGAAGCTGCTCAGCTCAGAGATAAGCAGAAAAAACTTCTTGAACAATTGGATTTGGCTAAAAATAAGTGGGAAGAGGAGAGCAAACTTAAGAGATATGCTGTAAAAGAAGAGAGCGTTGCTGAGGTTATAGCGATGATGACGGGAATTCCTGTTAGTAAGATTGCTCAAAATGAAGGTAACAAACTTCTCTCAATGGCTGACGATCTTAAAGCTAAGATCATTGGTCAAAACAATGCAATTGAGAAATTGGTAAAAGCGATTCAACGGACTCGTGTAGGTTTGAAAGATCCTAAGAAGCCAATTGGGTCTTTTGTATTCTTAGGTCCAACTGGAGTTGGGAAGACTGAACTTGCCAAGGCACTTGCGACATATTTATTTGATAAAGATGATGCTTTGATCAGAATAGATATGAGTGAGTATATGGAGAAATTTTCCATATCAAGATTGGTAGGAGCGCCTCCTGGCTATGTAGGTTATGAAGAAGGTGGACAGCTTACAGAAAAGGTAAGGAGAAAGCCTTATAGCGTAATACTATTAGATGAAATAGAAAAGGCTCATCCAGACGTATTCAATCTTCTACTCCAAGTCTTGGACGATGGGATATTGACTGACGGTCTAGGCAGAAGAGTTGATTTCAGGAATACTATTATTATTATGACTTCTAATATTGGGGTTAGAGACTTGAAAGATTTTGGTGCAGGTATTGGTTTCAACACAAAATCAAGGGTCGAAAGTATGGATGAAATAATGAAGAGCACCATCCAAAATGCCTTAAGGAAAGCGTTTGCCCCAGAGTTCTTAAACAGGTTAGATGATGTGATTGTGTTTAATTCTTTGGAAAGAGAGCATATACATCAAATCATATCTATCAATTTGGATAAATTGCTATCTAGGATTGTTTCTCATCTTGGTTTCAAGTTGGAGCTTACTGAAAAGGCAAAAGACTTTTTAGCAGAAAAAGGTTACGATCAGCAATATGGAGCTCGACCATTAAATAGGGCGATCCAGAAATACTTAGAAGATCCTTTGGCTGAAGAAGTATTAAAAGGTGAACTAGGTAATGGAGATGTGATTATTGCTGACTATAAAGAGAATGCTGAGGAATTGTCTTTTGAGATAAAACATAAGACTGCTAAGGATAAGGAGCAAAAATAAAAATGGCGCATTGCGCCATTTTTATTTTTGCTAAAATATTTAGATAAACAAAACTTTATCTTTTACGTAATATAACTTATATACTTTTTGAAAATTTTTATGCAGAGCCCCAAAGTTGTAATGTTGGTCGATGATAATGAAACTGATAATTTCATAAATCAAAGAATAATAGAACTTGCTAAGTTTTCCGAAAAAATAGTAATCAAAAGTTCAGGTAAGTCTGCTCTGGAATATTTAGAGAAAGAAGAGACCAATCCCGAAAGTTTACCAGACCTAATATTTCTTGATATAAATATGCCAATTGTGGATGGCTTTGTGTTTTTGTTCGAATTTGAACAATTACCGGAGATTGTTCGGAACAAATGCAAGATATGTGTATTGTCTAGCTCTGATAACCAGAGGGATATCGAAAGAATTACAAGTAATGAATATGTGGTTGAATTTATTACTAAACCTTTAACGGTAGAGGCCTTAAGGAAAATTGTAAATAATTAATAATAAATATGTTTGAGGTTTTTGAAAGCGAGGCTTCCAAGAAAAAAAAGAGTCATCTTAAGAATTTAGTTTCTTTGGCAAAACTAGATGGTCATGTATCAAAAGAAGAATTTGATTTTCTGATTAAAGTTGGTGCAAGGAATGGGGTTTACTCCAATGATATTCGTAAAATGCTGTCAAGAAGTACCACAATTAAGGTTACTAAACCAGAAAATGATGGTGAACGATTTGACATTATTTATGATTTAATCGAAATGATTCTTGCTGATGGTATTATGGAGGAAAGTGAGTTGGATTTTGCTATTGATTTATCAGTGAAGCTTGGATTTAGGCCTGCAATTTCAGGCGTCTTGGTAAGGAAAATAGCCGTAGATATTGTTGAAGGGAAATCTAAACAAGAAATTCAAGATAAGGTTAAGAGCTTTTTGGAGATTAAATCTTTGAAATGACATTTTTTCAATAAATTGAAAAAGCCCGTTAAAACGGGCTTTTTTTGTGCATCTAGAAGGAATCGAACCCTCACCTAGAGAACCGGAATCTCCAATTCTATCCATTAAACTATAGATGCTACTTTAATTAAGGTGCAAACTTAGCATTTATAATTTGAAATTTATAATTCTAACATAAAGACTACAAATATTTGCTAATCTCACGTAAATCTTCTGGTGTATCTATTGATAAAGTATCGATATCTGTAAAGCCTAGGTACATTTTATAAGTATTGAGCCATCTGAGTTGTTCAAGACTCTCAACTTTTTCGAGATTTGTTTGTTGCATTTTCGATATGTTCAATAGTGTGTACTCCCTAAAGCCGTATATACCAATATGTTTATAGAAATCAAATTTGGTATGCCAGAGTTTGGTTTCAAGATCTTTAATGTATGGAATAGGACTCCTGCTCATGTATAAGACTTGTTTTTGGTCATTAAATACAATTTTTGCTTCTTTGGGATCAAAAATCTCTGCTGGGTCGGTAATGAGCTTCGCTAAAGTTCCAATCTCTGCGTCTTTGTTTTCAGAAAATATCGATGCTAGGGAATTTATTTGTTGTGGATCTACAAAAGGCTCATCTCCTTGAATGTTCAATATAACATCATATTTCTCTTCTAAATTAAGATAAGCTTCAACGCAGCGATCCGTTCCTGTTGGATGTGTTGATGAGGTCATCACCGCGTTACCGCCAAATGATTGCACATGTTGCAATATCCTCTCATCATCGGTTGCTACAACCGTTTTGTTGATGTTTTCTGCTTTGAGGCACTGTTCGTATACCCTTTGGATGAGCGTTTTTCCTGCGATATCAATTAAAGGTTTGCCAGGAAACCTAGTAGAACCAAATCGTGCTGGTATAATAGCCAATACTTTCATGCTTAAGAAATCTGTTTAATTCGTTTTAGTTTTTCAAAATTTATCAACTTTGTAATTTCATTGAATTTTTGGGAATCAATTTTTGTATCAGTAGTTATTGTTATAAGTAATTCATTGTTAATTGTGATGATCATTATGGCCTTATTCAGAGGTTCGCAAAAAACCATTCTGCCGTTAATATCCTTATTAATAGTGATCTGTTTAGTGATTGCTCCTTTTTTTGAGGAAAGTAGTTTTAATGACTTATAATTGTAGTCAAATATTTCTTTGCATTCCTTTTGTGACAATTTAGAAAAATCAGACACATTGATACCAATCATGTGCTCTTGGTTTCTGTAAACTCTTACTACTGATCTTATAATAATACCAGTGCTGGTTTGATGGTCTGAATTTTGTACTTCTAAATCGCCTAAATATTCATATATTTTTTTAGGTAAAAGGTTGGATAAGCTAGTATCTGCAGGTGGTTTAGTCTCTATTACTTCAGGTAATTCATCAGTCTCGTTGGCTAAATTGCTATCTACTGGGGTCCAACCAGATTCTTGATCTTTTTGGAGCTCTTTATTGGGTTTTTCGGTATCGCAGGCAAATATGGATATAAGTGCCACAATTGGTAATGCTAATAGTTTTGTTTTCATTTTACTTTTATGTTAGTGATGGTGTCTCTAAATATTAGTTTGTTGTCATGAGTTAGTTCATAGTCTAAGACTAAACTATCGTGTAAACTAACTTCGTCGCTGTTTTCGCCATATTCAACATGGTTAGTTGTTAAAAATAGATGATTTTTTTGCAATGCAGTATCTGTTGGGGTAGTAATGTAGGTATAGTTGGCTACAATGCCTGCATCAAAATAATTTAACGTTTTCAATCCATAATAAATTTTTTCTCCATCAAATAGGAGAATGTTTTCTCCAGAAGGATATCCACAAGCTGGGTAATAGGAGTCGATTTTGATAAGGCTATTAATTCTTGCCAATTTGCAATCGTTTATCAATGATGAGGTTAAGCAATAGTAGAAATCAATGGTGTCATTCCTTCCTTCCGATTGATAAGCTGGTTCAATAGAAATTTCGTTTATGAAGGTTGAATTCTTATAAAGGCTTACATGGGCCATTGGTTGTTTTATATTATTGGTATTTATATATCCTCTAATGCTTAGATATATTGCGTAATCTTTTGAAAGTTTCCTCCAAGCAAATGATAATTGGTTTTCTGCAATATATCCAAAATGTTCCCTCCCTTCCTTTGTTATTTTTACATAATAAATATCGTATGCATAACCACCAATGACGATCTTTTTGTTGAGAGGGTAGCAAATGAATATTTCATCTTGTTTGCTTAACGTGAATTCAATAAGGGTATTAAGTAAGCTATCTTTGTAAAGCTTTGTGTTGGAGTCGTAAATATAGGTTTTACTACCAGGAGCCATAGTTCCAAAATCAAACCTTGCACTATCGAAATAGGTTTCGGGTAACGTGTAATTTATTTTTGTATTCTTCAGTATTTCGGTGCTGACAGTATCTCTAAAAGGTAAATTTGGCGATTGTTGTTTGGTTTCTTTTTCTGCGCATGACATAAGTGTAATAATAAGTGCGATTGTCATTGGGTAGTTGATCCGCATTTTAATACAAGTTTAGATTTGTTGTTAAACCAGATTTAATGTTAAAATCCAGCACTTGGGTGAATTCGGAATGGGTAGAGCCATCTGCTAAAAACACTATTCTATAGTTACCTGGCTGCATAGGTATATTTAGTTGACTATTGTCGTTTGGAAAATTATAGATCCATTCTTGGTTGTTGTCTGGCCCTAGTTTATAAATACTTCCATATCCTTTCATTTTTTTTCCTATGTTTAAAATGCCAGGGACCGGTATCTCAATTTCTGAAGTTTGTCCTTGTTTTACATCAATTGTGGTATAGATGCGTGGCAAAGTTAAAATTTCTAAATCATATTTTCCTGATAAATATCGTTCTACATTCATTAATTTTTGATTGCTCAAAGTTATCATTTTGTTGTCCTGTTTTACAATGATCTGAAGATTTTTATATTCGCTAACTCCACGTTGTGAGATTCTTATTTTTCCTGTAGGGCATTTAATATTGATCACATTGTCTTTACCTTGTTCTATATCTACTTTTTCTAAGGTTACATTCGGTATTGTATTCACTTTGATGTCATAAGTTGTGAAACCGTCTATTTCTAAACGATCGCCCCTTTCTGGTTTTTCATAATGGTGTACAAAGTTGTACATAACTTCTTTAGTTTTGTTATTACTCAAGGTTATGTTTAAGTTGGTTTCTGTTGCTTTGTTGTTGTTGTCAAGAAGGTTAATTGTTATATTTGTTTTCAGTAAGGAGAGCTTAATCGCATTACTTAGTGCTTCTTTGAAAGTTTTAGGATTCGAAGCCGTTACGAATTTTCCAACACATTCCAGTTCCTTGCCATAATCTTCAAGTTTACCCATGCCTACGATGAATGGCTTCAAGAATATTTTATTTTTTTGTAAAGCTAACGATACTGCACAAGGATCACCTTTACATGATTCCAAACCATCTGTGATTAATAGTATCACATTTTTTACCGTGCTATTTGAAGGGGAAGGAAAGTCTTTGGCTGTTTGTTCTAAGGAGTAAGCAATGGGTGTATTTCCTCTGGGTTGGAG
>CAMFLX010000037.1 GCA_945957555.1 uncultured Cytophagales bacterium | reverse complement strand
AAACTCCGTGTCTCATGACTTTTTCCTATCATTTCGTCTCGCTACAAAGTCTAATCATTATTCTGGGTTAAATCAATCTGAATCTCTACTATAAGACGGGAATAAATATCACTCTTACCCAGACGATGAAAGATCATCTCGCCTCCTCATAATCGGCCGAGGCAGCTTTTTCTTTCGAGTAATTACAGGGGGCTTGCCTATCCCCAATACATCTTGTGAAAATGAATTTACTAGGACCTGCATTCTTTCCTCAGAAATAGTATTCAATATATAGTTATTTTTACGACAATGCTCCAAAAACGCCTCATCCACATATATGTCCCTGTATTTATTCAAATAATAAGGAAAATAAACAGGCCAGATCCATTCCCCATCAGTACAATAAGATGCTCCACCAATTGCAATCCCATTCTCATCAAACCAATCACTCAACCAATCCCAAACTGATGGTGCCAAGACCAGATATTTGATCATAGACACGAGCTCATCGCCTTGAATTTGGCATCTGGTCCTAAGTTCTGTCAAATCTTGGGCTGACGAAACCAAAGGGTCATGTTGCTTTAAAAAACCAACTAATTTCATTGTTCAACCTTATTAATCCCCTTATATAGTTCTTAATCACCTTTAAAGCTAATGAAATTATATAAAACCCCCTTTTAGTTCTAACAGAATACTAGCGTACATGGCTGTACACGAAAGCTAGTTCATTGGTTAAAACTAAAAATGGACTGGCCTTCAATCAAACGGCGAGGGGACTGCGCTTGGCAGCCTAAGAATCCTCCTGTCTGAGGTCGAGGCACGAAGACCAAGTCATCGGAGGATTATAGGCCTGTGTGGGGTAGAGTCAACCGCCAAGTTTGATTGACAGCCTTGATTTTTGGGTTCTTTTGTATCAAGACAAAAGAACGAAGAAGATGGCAAACCGATAAAGAAACTTTATTGAAATCCTTATCTTAACTACATTGCTAAGAGAGGAGGATCCCATTTAAGGTATAAAGATAAAACATGCCCTACCTACTCCCCTACCCAAGTATACTTCGCAAGCGGAAGCTCACAAATCATTAACAACTGCCCAGCATGCATAGCCTCAAAAGTCTGTGGAGAGACATGGATAGAACCACCTTCATAGTGCAGACGATATAACCGCTCCATGCTCCCGCTTTCGTCTATAGTGGCAATCTTTTGCCAAACATGTTCCTTATGCGTAATCCGTCTTTGGCTTACCACTTTCACTCCCTCTTGCAAATCCTTGTGAAAGCGTTTATGATCCTTACCTATGAAATACGCCCGCTCCTCTTCGCTCAAAGGCACCTCATGAGGCGTTACCTCCATAGCCAAAGACTTGTCCCCCATATTCTGCACCTTTAGCGCCATCAATGACAAAAACGGATAATGCTCTATTTCTACACAGTTATTGGGGTATACATCTATGCGATCAAATAACCTTTCAGGAGATACATTATGAAGAGAATCTTTCTCCAAAGTCAACTCTACACCCTCAAAATATACCTTATACACATAATCAGTATCCTCACCTCCAGCCGCAGGGCTCTCAAAAACCACTTTATCTATGATTTCCCCTCTATACCTTTTTCCTGTATATTCTTTTGATTTCCTTTTTGAAGTCGCATCAGAATACTTTACCAAAACTATAAAAGCAGATACTACGATGCCAACCCAAGCTATAACACGAGGAGGACTGTCCTCGGCATTAAAAGCGACCACAAGTAAAACCATAATAACAAAAGTGAACACATACACCAGTATCTTTGAGGCACTCTCCTCGGTCCTCACCATCTCCCGAATATGTGGTGGAGCAGTCTCTATATATTCTTCTTCAAACATGAGGGTAAATTAAATACAATGCCTGTAGAGAACAAGATATATCTATACCGACAACCCATTTTGATGATCGGTTTCGCATATATCCACGCGGATAAACCCATTTCCTTGATCCGTTTTGCATATATCCATGCGGATAAACCCATTTCCTTGATCCGTTTTGCATATATCCACGCGGATATACCCATTTCCTTGATCCGTTTCGCATATATCCACGCGGATAAACCCATTTCCTTGATCCGTTTCGCATATATCCACGCGGATATACCCATTTCCCTAACCTGTGATTCACCCAACAATATCAACCCCTATAATCCCATCAAGGAAAATCTATCTATAACACTATGCATTCCCGATATTGATACAGATAAGTACTCGACAGCACTAGAATATGATGCAATTTATTGAAAATTAAGTCAATCACTACAGATATATGTTATAACAACAATAATATAATATTTAACGACAATACAAATAAATAATACTACTAAAATATTTTTATTAATATTATTTGTAAATAAAGCACCCCATATTATCTTTGTTTTATACTACAAATATTTAACAACTTAGTAATCATATTAAAATCACATACACATGCACAAAACTTGGCAATACCTCGTCAATCCATTTTTGAACGCTACACGCAGTAGCTTCACACTCGCCCAAACAATCAATAACTATCATTACATTGCGCTGAAAGGCAAGTTGGATGATCCCTACTTCAAGGCCATGTACGAGGTCTATCTACCTCTGCACGACACTTACGAAGACCTTTTCACCAAATGGAAGGCCAAACAACAGTCGCAAACGGGACAGACCGATTCAGTAGTGAAGCTGTTGGACGATCTTTCTGACAAATACGATGACTGGGAGCTCGAAATCAGGCGCTTCCACAAGAAGGAGAGTTCGGAATACAAGGCACTCTTAGGCTCTGGTAAGGGAGTATTTACCAAAGGCACACAGGTCAGTCGTATCGCTGCCGTAAAGGCCTTAGCAGAAAACCTTAAAGACCGAGAACCTTTAAAAACGGCAAAAGAAGACATTGATAATTTTATTCTTAAGCTTACCGCGGCACACGAAAACAAAGACAGCGCCAAAAAAGATACGGGCAACCACAGCGACGAGCTGGAAAACGCCCGTATTGCGATCTGTATCCAACAATACATCCACCTAGGCATGCTCATCGCAAAGTTTGCCAGCAACCCAGAAAGCATAGAAAACTACTTTGACACCGCCCATATCCGCAACTTGGACAATGGCAGCAAAGACGACGAAGACGACTCAGAAGGGGGCAATCCGCCTGCGCAATAAGTCATCGGCGACTCAAAAGGTGGAGCCATCCCCTTCAAACAAACACCAAGCCCCTCTCCGAAATGGAGAGGGGCTTGGTGTAGAGCAGCAGCAAGGAAACGACCTGATGTCAATGCCAGTAGCCGCTTAACTTTCAGAGACTATTGCTTATCTTTGAAAACTGAAAGGTGAGCTACCCATAGCCACCGTGCAACAAAACATAAAATAGAGCGCATGAAAATATTTGTGGTAGGTTCTGGAAAGCTGGCAAATGCCATCCTTGCTTCTGGTTTGTCGTTCCCCTCTTGCGAGATCCTCCCATGGGAACCTGCGCACCAAAGCTTGAACGAAAAGGCAATCCTTGTACACGCAGGCTCAGGTCGCCAGCTCCAAGAGTGCATCGCCTACTGCGAAAGAACAGGCGCTATCTTGGTAGAGCTATCCACTGGCCTTGAAACAGAGACCCTACAACCTAAGTTCACGCTTATCGTCTGCCCCAACACCTCGCTCCTGCTCTTGAAAACACTGCATTTCATGAAGCTCTATGGGGGCTTTTTTGCCAATAACGAAATCTCGATCACCGAATCGCACCAAGCCAGCAAGACCTCCGCACCTGGCACGGCCTATAGCTTTGCCGATTCCTTGAGATTCCAACACCATAAAGTAAAATCCATACGTGACCCAGAGGTGCAGGCTAACATTATCGGCATCCCGAAGGAATACTTAGACAAACACGCCTATCACAAAATCGTGATCAAAGACGGCACCGACGAAGTCACCCTAGAAACCAAAGTACTCGGCCATAATACATACGCACAAGGGGTACAAAAAATAATCGAAGCCGTCCTTAAAAACACCTTCGAGCCGAGGAGATATTCGGTGATTGATTTGATAGAGAAGGGGCTTGTATAGATAGTCAGGATGTTTATAGTGGTATTATTTAAGGATTCACAAAACCTATTAGTCGATACTTGTTTTCGGTCGTTTCATTTGAAGTAAAACTTTTACAATCTACCCGGGATCGTGCGTGCGTGGTCGTGCACACGGCAAAAACGAGAGTTTTTGAGCGAGTATAGTAGTGGGTAGGGAGAACAATGCATACCGAGAAAGATACTATATTGCAACCCTTAAATAACAAGATTGAACATGTCAAGACAAGATTGGACAGACGAAAAACTATTCTTTAGACTGCTAAACAACAAGTCTGACAAAACCTATTGGGAAAACATTAGAGTATTGCGTTCTAGACCCAGCAAATCCGTTTTTGACCGATGTTATTCATTGGCGATTTCAAACAATACCAAACACAAATGTATCGGCATAGATATCTTAGCTCAATTAGGAAAAAAGCTGAGCTCTCCTACTAGTCCATTCCAAAACGAAACGATTCAACTATGCTTTGAACTCTTGGAGCATGAAAAAGAAATAGATGTGATCAGCTCCGTCCTATCCTGTATAGGGCATGCCAATAACCACGATCTCACTCAAACTCAAGTTGACAAATTGGCAACCTTCAAAACCCACCCCAACCATAATGTAAGAGACAGCTTGGTATTCTCCCATCTTGGTCAAGAGCACAATGCAGCCATCCAGATATTGATCTACTTATCTAAAGACAAGAATACTGATGTAAAGAACTGGGCTACATTTGGCCTAGGAACTCAAATAGATACCGATAATGAGGAAATAAGAAATGCTTTGTGGGCGAGAGTGAATGACAAACACGAAGAAACTAGATTTGAAGCCATAACTGGCCTTTGCATAAGAAAAGACCCAAGAGCCAAAGCGCTTATAGAGAATGAACTAAGTAAGGGAGAAAACGGCACTTTGCTATTTGAAGCAATTATCGAATTAGGAGACAAAACATTTATTCCCACACTCAAGGAGCTTCTAAATAAATCTATACTAGAAGAGGACATGAATCCTGAATGACTAAAAGAACTAAGAGACTGCATTGAAGAACTTGAAAACTCAAAAGATTTGCCTAGCTAGCTGATAAATATCTCCCCAAAAAGCAAAAGCACATCGTATAACAATACACAAAACACCCTTCCTCACAAAACACTAGGCCCAATCCCAAATCATCTAAAGAGCTGAGTAATATCATGATTGCACATGAGGTATGTCATGAGGTATCATTCCGATTTTGTTGTCATTTGTAGTAAACAAATAGAGCCTCTCAATACTTATATAATGATAGAACATGAGCAAATTTTAGGAACGCATGAGTTCTTAGTCCTCAAAACAAAAACCATGACAATAGCACTCATTCTCCTACTCATATTCCATGGGCTCATCCATATCCTTGGCTTCACCAAAGCGTTTAGTCCTGAGACAGTAGGTCAACTGAGCGGAGACATCCCCAAAAGCCAAGGCATTGTATGGTTAGGGGTTGCCATGGCGTTTACTGCCGCGGCCACTCTTTTGTGCTTACATCAAGGCATCTGGTGGCTTCCGGCAACCTTGGCCGTAATAGTTTCTCAATACCTTATCATAGTCAACTGGCAGGATGCGAAATGGGGCACTGTAGCCAATGTCTTCCTCCTACTTGCCTGCATAGTGGGCTACGGCACTTGGAGCTTTAGCAATGCCTACAAGCAAGAGGTAAAGAAAGGTCTTGAGCAAAGCCCTACCAGCGAAGAAACTTTACTCACAGAACAAGACATGGTGCATCTGCCAAAAACAGTACAACGCTACCTTCGCTATACGGGGGCCGTAGGCAAGCCCAAGGTCATGAACTTCCGTGTGAAGTTTGTTGGACAAATCAGGAAAAACAAAGCCTCGGAATGGATGCCCTTTACTTCAGAGCAATACAACTTCATGAATACGCCCACACGCCTCTTCTTTATGGAAGCGACCATGAAACATTTACCCGTGGCAGGCTTCCATTGTTTTAAAAACGGAAATGCATTCATGGACATCAGGCTTCTCTCTCTCTTCAAGGTCCAATACCAAGCCAGTAAGGAGATGGGAATCGCCGAGACAGTCACGTTCTTTAACGACATGTGCTGTATGGCGCCCGCTACCCTCATCTCTCCCAAGATCCAATGGATGGAGATTGACGATAACATAGTAAATGCCACCTTTACCAATAACAACATCAGCATTTCGGCACGACTGTACTTCAACGCCCAAGGCCAGCTTATCAATTTCATATCAGAAGACCGCTATGCTACCCTCGAAGACAATACATTAAAACAAGTACCTTGGTCCACCCCCCTCAAAGACTATAGAACATTCGACGGCCATCAGCTCACGGGCTATGCCGAAGCCATCTACAGCTATTCCAAGGGAGATCTGAGCTATGGAAACTTTAGGTTAATCCAAGTGAAGTACAATTGCAAAAATATGGAGTGATGGCATTTGGGTTGCATGTCACTCTACATAATCAATAAAACACGATATATATGATAAAACAAGCATTAGACACCCTAGCAGCAGCACTTTTATTGCTCAATGGCATCGGCGCCCTATACGGAGGCATCAACCTCATCCTTCATCGCGATGGTAGTAGCATACAACTCTCGCCGCACTGGCTGCTTCACAGCCCTTTTACAGATTACCTCATCCCTGGGATCATTCTTTTTGTAGCTAACGGCCTATTGAGTATATCTGCATTTACGGCTCTTATCATGCAACTGAAGAACTATGCATATTTTGTACTTGCTCAAGGCGCCATCCTCACTGGCTGGATCGTCATTCAGATGTATCTCATACAAACCGTCCACCCACTTCATCTCATATTAGGTTGCATGGGGCTTACCTTGATCATCCTCGGTCTTATCTTGTCTAAGAAGTATTAAGCCTTCACCCAAGGTAATATCCGAACACCTACATATTACTTTTTCTACATAAAATATAAACTTTGCGTTGCACATCGCTTTTAGGTACATCTAGACTTTACATTCTTAAGGCAATTCCATATATTCATTGGATAAACTTTAAAAATTATTCACAATATGAGAAGAGAAATCTGCACCGAGATCGTACTCGAAGCCAAACATGAGAAAGGCGTAAGCTTCCAACAAATCGCTGACGCCGTAGGACGGGACATCGTATGGGCCACCTCCGCAGTCCTAGGTCAAAACACTTTCGATGCCGATGAAGCTAAGAAGGTATGTAAACTGCTCGACCTAGGCACAGACATAGAAAAGGCTCTACAAGTGTTCCCCTCCAAAGGCACGGAGGCCATCATGCCTCCCACCGATCCACTCATCTACCGCTTGTACGAAGTTATTTTAGTCTACGGCGATACGATCAAACAAGTGATCCATGAGAAAGTAGGCGATGGTATCATGAGCGCCATAGACTTTAGCATGCACATAGAAAAGGTCGAAAACCCCAAAGGAGACCGTGTAAAAATCACAATGGATGGTAAGTTCTTACCTTATAAGAAGTGGTAATCAAGATCATCGTTTCATTATAAGCATTAAATTCAAACCCCTCAAAAGAGCACAAGCTTTTGCCTTGTGCTCTTTCATAACTACAAATGACATGAATCATACAGAACCCCAAAGATTACCCGTCCCGCCTTTTACAGAAGCTACTGCTTTACAAAAAGTAAAGGCAGCCGAAGACGCTTGGAACACCAAAAACCCTGAAAAGGTAAGCCTTGCTTATACACCAGATACAGAATGGCGCAATAGAGCAGAGTTTATCCACGGAAGGGAAGAGGTAAGAAAGTTTCTCGAACGCAAATGGGTTAAAGAGCTGGATTACAAACTCAAAAAAGAACTCTGGGCCTTTACAGACAACCGCATAGCTGTGCGCTTTGAATATGAATGGCACGATGACTCTGGACAGTGGTACAGAAGCTATGGCAACGAAAACTGGGAGTTTGATGAAAACGGATATATGGCCAAGCGCTATGCCAGTATCAACGATTTACCAATTAAGGAAAGTGAACGAAGGCTTTGAAACAAAAAAGGAGGCTCTTAGGAGCCTCCCTTTATAATTGTTAGACCTAACTACTTAAAAAAACAACATGCTTATTCTATTTCTTGGCAACGAAAGTAAAATGCCAAGAGTTTACATAAGTTGAGGGATCGTCGTCAGCACTATCACTGAATTTGTGCCTCAAAATCATAGTATCAGCGTTAATCTTAGCAATCTCATATTTGTGTACCCCATCAAAATACCCGATATAGCTACCATTGGTGATCTCTAATGTGTACCCAGTGATACCTATTTTTTCATCCTTCAGTACAAATGGAGCCTGCTTATGGCTAGGATCGTTGAGAGCAATGAAATTGTATTCACTTAAATTTGTCCCAAAATACTTATTTGCATAAGCCCAATGCGCTGTAATCATTTGGTTTTTGGGTATGTACATAGTGTTTTTAGACACGAAAGTAAATTCATTCTGCAAAACACCTTGATCAAATGGATCTCCAATAAGACCATCAGGCCAACCCCAATAAGCTCCGCTGATTTCCTTTTCTATATATGGACCAATCCCTGCACTATAAGGCGCAGACAAGAGTACCCAAGTCTTGCCATCTTTGTCTTTTGCACCACCTGTGAGCAACTTAGATATATCCGACTCTTTCGGCTTGGGATCGGTATTTTCATTGTCATCAAACTTGTACCTATTAATACAAGAATTCAAAAAAAGACTGGAAGCTACCAGGCCTAGGATTAATTTACTCTTCTTCATATTGTGTGTTTATTAAAATAATTTAATGCTAAGAGTACGGAAGCATATTATTTGTTAACACAAACAGAAACTATTTCATACTACCAGAAAATATATAGTGCCGACAGGCAAGTAAATACTATGGCCATGAACACGCCCCATTTTCGTAAATCAATGTCTACGATAGCCTCTTTATCATATATGGAATTAGTCACGATCACGATGAGGAACACTATGAGCACCACCGCAAATGTGGTCCAAAAAAGCATGTCCGCACGAGTAAGATCTTCTGTATTGGGTGTAGCCGTAGCATAAGAAATAGAGAAGGCCACAATGGTGATAAACACCCCAATGCTCACCTCTCCAAGGTTTTCAAAGGATACATCTTTGATCATCAAAAGTGAAATCGCAACGATCCCAATGAGGAATAAAGGCAATACGATTTCCAAAAGAGGGGACACGGCATTTCTACTCACCACCAGTCTATAATAAATGTTTTTAAACTTGCTCAAGCGCGCCTCAGAGATATCTGGATCACCATGAAGCCCTTTGGCTACGGTGTTTTCCACAGTCACATAAAACTTCTCCTTCTCCCACTCTGTAATCTTCAGTTTCTCTATCGTATTCGGATCAATCGTAAAAGTCTTCTCATCAAACGACACCTTGATCTGGTTGGAAGGATTCAAGATCTCCGCCCTGATAAAAATCTCCTGCCTGTCAAAGGGATATTCCTTAAGTTCGAAATTCACATAAAAAACCCCAGAAACCTTATACAACTTGTACAGCATACTTCCCTTTCGCTTCTCTATGATCAATTCCTTGGAACTTTCACTCTGTTTCATGTTTTGAAAAATAATGAATTTCTCCGCCTCTCGCTGAGTGGTATCCAGCTTTACCCAATAATAAAAGTCAGAGGTAAAAGAATTGGAGTTAATGTCGATATTATAGATATCCACAATTTCCATCCCAAAGAACAGATTAGGAATTACCTCCCTCTCCATACTCAGTTGAAGAGGGTATGAGCTCAGCTTTCCAGAATTGTATTCTACAAAATAAAGTTCTGGCAACATAGTAAGTAGGCTATCAAACTCATACAAATCCTCTTCCTCTTTAATCGATTGACCTCGCAAGGAATGGAAATATCGTATAAAATCCTGCTTGTTTAAAGTATTCGTGTCCTTTTCAAACTTAAACTTGTTTTTGATGATCAAGGCCGCATCCAAGCACCTCTTTACAAACATGGAGTTATTGGTAAACTCAAAATACTCAGGATTTTCTTTCTGCAAACCCTCAACATCCAAAGTAAGCTGTTTGCTAATCGCATCAGTCGGGTGACTAATGAGAATCAAATCATTGTGATTGTGCTCCCCAAAGTTCTTCAACTTATCTATATCAACCACATAGCTATGTCCCAACAATTTCAACTGGCCATAGTGCCTGTCCAAATGGTTGATAAGCATATTTCCGATCTTAGCATGCACATTGATCACCGTCACGGTCTTTTGGTTTTCCAATTTAGTATATACACTATCCAATGCCTTAAAGAATCGTATCGAATCAGTCGCGGCAAAGTTCTTCCCTTGCACTTCGATCTGATTGACTACCGCAATCCCATTCCTCTGGAATTCTTGCATAAAAGTTTCGTGAATAGGATAGTCGATCTCTGTAATGAAATTGACCGAAGTACGTTTCAGAGCCTTTTTCAGGAATGAAATCTCGTCCAATGGCACATGATCATTGTTACCAGTAAAGATGACATTAGTCCCAAAATCTAGATTATTACGGTCTGCATTAATCGCAATCACAGGAATATTACGAGACTTAATGGTATGTGCACACTCCCTGATGTGAGCGCCCCATGTGTTGTCTATCACAGCAACGATATTGGAGTCCTTGGCTATAACTTGGTAAATCGAATCGCTCAACTTCCCTGACTTACGACAGTCAAAAGTCTTGAGCTCAAACTGCGTATGAGGCAAGTCTATTTCTTCTACATATTTCTTCAAACTGATCTCATGCAGAAGATCAAACTTATTGGGAGTCTGTTGTTCTTGCGGAAGAGAGTCATTAATATCAGTATACCGACCGATATAGGCTATATATTTGACTTGCTTGCCAGCTTTATGCTTACAGGAAGCAAAAAGCATCAATCCCATACTTAAAACCGAAACAATATTCCACAGAGCAATAGATCTAAATATGTTTTTCATGATGGCAAAAAATATAAAGACAATATATTTATAAAACGAGGGCCTTCGCTATCCGAAAGCCCAAAATATTTACGTAAGCAACCTTATTTCATGCAGATACCTTCAACTACCAAGGTTTGTAGACCCATCCCTTCGACAACGAATAGTACCCTATATCATTGTTTTTATACACTTTAAACAGATCACCAAGATATGGGCTGATATGTTGGTACTCCACTTCCAATTTCATCACCCCCTTACGAGTCATAAGACCACATTTGGCAGGCTGAACAAATGGCAGATAAGGCGTATCTTCTATCGAGTTCTTGTAAAATAATCTCTTGTCGGCATATAATGTGATCCCCTTCAGCTTATTGTTGATCATCTCGTTAAACTCGGCTATTTCTGCTTGATCTAGCTTTTTAGAATTCTTTTCATAAGTCATCTCATTCTTATCAAACTTACGAATATTCTTTTCTGAAGAGATGATATAGGTCTCACCACCTTTTACGGCCTTAGCATCACCCTGAATATTAAATGGAGCAATACTTGTAAATTCATTTTTGTAAACCCACTCCCCATTTAGGTCGATCACGCCCCAATGCCCATCTTTACTGACGATAGCTAAATCCTGCTCATAAGGATGTGCATCATCAAACTGCATCTTACCTATTTTCTGTCCGCTTTTGTCAATGATAAAATATTGATCTTTGTTAGGCAACTTTACAAAAGCCCGTCCGCATTGCATATTTTTGACTTCAGCATACATAAATAGGGACACGGCCTTGCCTGTGGTATCTATAAACGACCACAAATTATCTTGTGCGGGGGCATAGCCATCCACAAAAGGCTTAGCAGCAGAATAAATACTATCAGTAATCCACCGACCATCGAAATGACGGTAAGCCCATTTTTTATTTTTACACACAATAGGGTAAATACTGTTGCCAGGAGCATCAGTTTTAGCACGATTTTCTGCGACTAGAAGTGTTTTAAACTTTTTATCAAGATACCCCATCCCATTAAACTGATCCTGTACTATAAACAAGGTATCAGGATCGATCCTATCCACACGAGAAAACAGCTTTTTGGCCACATTCTCTCCTTGCCTGTTGATCACAGCATACTTCTGCCCTTCTTGAACTATAGCAACTCCATGATTGAACAATTCGACTTTCGAAAACCTAGGCTGTATCACCACCTTTCCTGTCGTATCTATAAAGCCCCAAATACCCGAATGATACATGAAGTTTTTGGGAGCATAACCATCACTATAAAAATTATACGGATTGTAAAATCCTCCAAAATATCGCTCATTTTTCTTATGACGATTGAGTAAATCTCCGTCTGGTGGCGAAAAATCTATGGCTGAAAGACCTTCTGCAAAACTAGTCGCAAAGGCAAACTTCTTCTTCATGGGCTTTCCTCCCACATCTACAGACAAAGTCTCTATAACTTTGTTTTTTCGAGCATCTGCTATTTTAAAGGAAAAATCTCTGGTATATATAGGAGACACGCCCAATGTCGAAAGATTATCCAAATTTGCGTCAGCCATTTGTAAACCACCAAAGGCACAATCATTTTTTTCCTTCGAATAAATCCTTTTCATAGACGTAGAAACACGCTCCTTATTTACCATGAGATCAACAGAAGAGTATAGAAACTGGAACTTCGAAGTATAGTCCATCCTATTATTTACACATGGGTTATAATATTTTTTAGGCCTTTCCTTTTCTGTAGTATCATGAATGACAATAGAAGTATAATTATCGATATACTCCTCAAACTTGCCCGATTTGTCATACTTCACTACCGATTTGGTTCCCATCTTACTACTAAATGTAATTTTGTTGGGCAACAAGTGTAAACTAGTTACTGGATAAGGAACCAGCACCTCACCATTGAGGTTAAAGGCTCCATAGAACCTTACTATTTTTCCCTTATGCATAATATCCTTATAAAAGGAAGTCACGGGCAAACTATCAAAAGGCTGTACAAACCCCAATATGGTATCTTTGGAAATGGGCTGGTTATTATAAATGACTTGAAACTTGCTATAATTATCGTAACTGATGAATCGATCCTTATTGATATAGGCAAGAGAGTTATGAGTAATACTTACAATAATTTGCTTCCTTTCCAGATCATAAACCCCCGTTTTCCCCGCAGCATTAAAAACCTGTACATATTTAGGAAAGCCCTTATAGGCATCAACCAAATCCCCATTTTCAATCTCCGTCACATCCGAAAAGGGCAATTTCATCAATTCCCTCTCCGACTCTAAATCATAAATAGCTGTACTATTTTTAACATCTGTCTTATATAGAATATACATTTTATCGTGGAAGCTTCTTGAATTTATTTCCGAATAAATAGGCTGCAACAACTGAGTAAAATTAGCTTTCAGCAACCCATAATGGCCCTTCTGTTTGTACACATAATATGCTCCCAAATCTTTGATATCATCAAAGTAACTCTGATTGACAGCATTTAGTCTTAAATCGGCTATAAATAATTTACCATCCTTTCGAATCTGCAAATATTTATTTTTTAAAAAAGTGTAACTATCGTATTCCGCCTTTAGAAGCTTGGACTTGCAGAAAAAACCTATTTTATGTGATTGGGTTTCGAATGCATATATATTCCGTACATTTTTATAATCACTGGTATCATCGTAATAAATACGATCCGGACTTATATTTTTCAATGATATGATTGGCTCTTGGACTATTTTTTTATACGAAGCATCTAGTAAAAACTTTACATCACCCTTTTGGGTAACGATGAGACTATCATATATAAAATTTATACTGGTAAATTCTATGGGCAGCACTTCCCTTCCCGTAGAATCAACCAAACCATAATTCAACTTATTGGCTACTACATAGAAGCCTCCCTTGTTGGGATTTGAAATATAATCATACTTGGTATCTAAAACCTTTTCGCCTTTTTCATTGACAAAACCCCATAGACCGTCTCTCAACACGGGAAATATACCGAGCAAGATCCCTAAAAAATAGTGCATAATTATTAAATATTTTGAATGATATTCCTTAAAGTCTCAAAGTTCTTGACATTGGTTTCTGAACTGAGATCCACCTCTGTAGTCTTTTGAGAGAAATTAAGATTTTTAAAGTCTTTATTATATACAACAGAAACTTTATTATGAGGAAACACCACAATCAACCCATTGTGATCCTTAGGATTAAAAGTGAATTGAGATAATTTATCATATCCATTTTCAGAATATTCAATAATCCCCTTGGCATCTTTCATCACTAAAAACACTCTAGTAAATTCCATTTTCTGGCTCTTAGGAAGTTTCAGTTTAAGATTAGTCACAAACTGTTGATCACTTTTGTACAAAATGTCATGATTATAAATTCCAAATTGCGACACTGAAGCTATTTGCATCGAAACCATAGCTTTCTGGCCATTGTAAGTATCTACCTCTTTTACCCGATCTCTAAAAGATTTGGTGTTGGCCATTGCCTTTTCTAAAGCCTTGCGATACGTCTTTTCCCCCACGACTGGAGTAACCAAAGCTTTAAATTTTTTAGCTTTACTGCCCAACTCAACAAGATATAATTTTTTATTCTGGTCAAAGCTCACCACTTTGGCATTAGTCCACTTTTCTTGGTGAAAGTTCTCATAAGTTTCAGGGTTGTCATAGCCTTCAGTAGGTACGTATTGCCAAATTATATCTTTATAGTCTCTAAGTTCAATTACTTTACTGTAGTCTAGGTCTAGCTCAAATTTATAAGCTCCTTTATCGGCTTTACTCACCGCAATATCATTGGTCTTAACCTCAACAGGTTGCTTTGCAGCATCTTCCTTTGTTTTTGTCTCCTTGATAATCCTCCTCCTTGATGAAGTGGCCAACATCTCCCATTGTGTTGTTGTCTGATTCAAATAGTAGAAATCAACTCCATCTGCATTACTGGCCGTGGCAGAAGCCATATCCACATCGATCGTCTTATCATTTGCAATTTCTATCTCAGAACCAGTAACCGTCTGACCTTTAAGCTCAAACATTCCCGCTGTTATAAAGTTTGCTTTATGCCCTCCATGAATATACGTCATTGGAATGCCAGAAACCATCAATTCGTCAAGCTCTCTAAACTCTCGATATTGAATTTCAACATCTTCATCTAGCGGAGTACCATCCTTTTTAACAAATGCATTGGCAGGAATCGAAAGTTTTGTACCACTTGAATTAACCAGTGTAGCACCTTGCTTAGGATCAATTGTAAACTTCTGATAATCTACATTAATATTCTCAAACGGAGGGCTTATTTGTAAGGCATTAACAGCGCTATCTGCGTTTGGCACGATCAATACACTGTCTTTAGTGCCCTTATATTCTTTTGAAGTCTTATCACAAGAGAATAAAAATAAGGCACTTACCAAGATGGGGGCTAAGATGTTTCTACACATAATACATTTTACTTAAAACTCGTACCTTACTATAACGTTTTTCAGCGAATTAAGTTACCGATAAATTACTTTATACAACAAGTTTTCTGCTCACTCACAACAGTTTAGCAATATCCTTACCTATCAAGGTACTAGTAAAACATTGATAAAAAACAACATCCTATTGCAATGGTTTAACTATCTATCTTTATGTTAGCTTTAAAGCAAAATATCTAACGAGATAAGTTCAGCAACTATTGGTGCAGAAAATGGCTTATCACAAGCCAAATGGCATGAATAACCTGACGCAATAGGAAGCTCTTGTAGATACCAAATTTTGCCTTCTAGGACAGGAGCGTCCCCCATAACTTCTAATTGATGAAGAGGAACAGATAAACCTTTTCCGTTTGCCTTAAGCACAGCTTCCTTTTTAGTCCAAATATTGTAAAAAAGGCTCAATGGAAGGCCTTGTGATTTCGCCACGGCCCATTCATTACTTGTACATATAGATTCGAAAAGATCTTTTTCGATACCTGGCAAACACTCTTCTACATCAATGCCTACGAAAAGGCTCGATGCCATCGCACAAACTACATACCCCCCAGAGTGACTCAAATTAAAAGAGGGACCGCCTTCCAAATAGGGCTTACCAAAAGCATCATACTTTATCACATCAAGCACTCTTTTTTCGCAAAAATGCCCCAAAAGATGACGTAGTAACAACCTACCCAATATGTAAGCCTGCTTGTCTTGCCAGTTTGTATAACCAATACTTCTATTTTGCTCTGTACTAGAAAGCAAACCTAAACATCCGAGACTCTCAGAAGAAGACCAAATACTTTGATTCTTTATATAATAAGCTGCTAGCAAACTCCCAACTTCTTTACGATCAAATCAACAATGCCTTGATATTGTTCGAAAATAAAGAAATGATCGCCCTCAAACAAATGTAAATCTACTGGCTCCGAAGTTTCCGCTTCCCATAATTTTGCCTCTTGTTCCGAAACGGTATCATTCGTTCCCAACATTAATGTAATAGGCACATTTAATTTTGATTGTTCGATATGCTTATATGTTTCCATGCATTTAAAATCAGCTCTCAATATAGGTTCAAACAACTCCTTTAGTTCCTCACTTTGCAGGACCTCATCTGGGCATCCTCCCAAATCATTGATTACTGCCCAAAAAGTATTATAAGGCAAGGTATGACTTGATGAGGTTATTGGCACTTTAGGCCCTCTACTCCCCGATAGGAATAAGTATTTGGGAGATTCTTGAACTCCCATATCTTGAATTTTTTTCGCCAATAGATAACACACCAATGCCCCCATGCTATGCCCCCAAAAAAAATAATGTCTATTCAAATCCTCTTTTACATCAAGAAAAACAATATCAACCAACATTTTAATATCGGAAACGAGCTCTTTCCCAAAACAAACACCGCGACCAGGGTATTCTATTACTTTAACGTTAAAATAGGGTTCCAGAAATGGAAGCAGAGTGTTAAAACTATAAGAACTACCACCTGCATAGGGAAACAAAAACAAAGTATATTTCATTTTTCAATAAAAAAATCCCGTAACTAACATTTTTTATAGAATATTTTATATAATATCCATTAAAAACAAAATATCCCATACTAGAAAATAACACCAAAATACTTATTATCAACAATTTACATAATTATCAAAATTCAAACAAATTACATACACTATTACTTTAAAACAACAACCTTAATCATATTTCACACGTAACTAGACCTTAATTAGCAAATGTGCTTGAATTAATCGATCAAATGCTAAAATTTCGAAGAGGGTGGTAAACTGAAGAATTTACCATTGTCATCTAACACTAGACTCTAAAGTAACCATTCAAATATATAACTATCCTGTAAACTACAGGTAAGTATTCTATTGAACGCGTTACTCAAAGAGTAGGCTCCGTCTAATTGAATTTTCAGAAAATAATGTAAAAATAAATATTAGCATGAAACAATTCGAAAATGAGTTTGTAAAAGTTGAATTAATAAACGATTCTACAGCACTATTAATCACTTGGACTGGCTTTATTCCAAGTGAGAAGTACAGGGATGCACTAACTAAATCATTGGAAATCGCCAAAAAGTATAAAATTAAAAATTGGGTTTCAGATATCAAGGCAATGAAAGTAATTGCTATGGCTGATCAAGAATGGGCCAGTACCGAATGGCTTGTTAAAGCAGTAACAGGAGGTTGTTACCATAAGCAAGCGGTGATTATGGCAGATGATATTTTTGGACAAGCATCGGCGAAAAAAATATTAGCCACAGTAGCGAACCAAGAAATAGAAATCCAGAATTTCAACAACATTCAAGATGCCAAAGCTTGGTTGCTGGAATAAGTAATCAAGAAAAAAGCATCCAGACTAAACTAGGGTATTTGTTGTTGATCAACAAATACCCACATTATAAAAACTATCTTTCAAATATTGAGGTAATAATTTCAAATGAAATAGTATTAGTAATCACTATTATTTCTAAATGCAATTAATATGACACGTTAAACTATCTAGAATATGAGCACTCACAAAAGACCGATAGGTCCATAACACCCAATTCAATATTGCTACTGATCATTACACCATAAGCACCCTTGTCATTATTGGCAGAGGGAATAGCTTCTTGTGATTAAATTTTATTGTCTAAACTTTCAAACACTATAAATATGCATAAAGTACTCCGTAATACTACAAAACCAACATCTTTCACACCCAAAATAAATGATTTTTTTAAAATCCATTCAGAATTCGAACTCATAGCAGAGCTGAATCCTGATCAAGAGGCCATTACATTAGAAAATTCTTCTATAACTTATAAAGAACTTAATGCAAGGGCAAATGGATTAGCCAACAAATTAATTCAAAAAGGAATTAAACAGGAAGAAATAGTAGCCATAAAACTAGATAGAAGTATTGAGATGATCATCGCTATACTTGGTATTATGAAAGCTGGAGCGGCTTATCTTCCTATCGACCCCACCTACCCAGAAACAAGAATCAACTACATGCTTGAAGATAGTGAAACAAAATACCTTATCACATCTGCCATCGCAAAAGGTAGCCATAAACATATCTCCGAAATTAATATCAATGAAGCCACAGAACCAACCGACCTAAACCCGGCAATACCAACGACTGGCCAAAGTTTGGCCTACATGATTTACACATCAGGTTCTACAGGCACGCCGAAAGGTGTTATGGTCGAACACAGAGGTTTTGTTAACATGTGTCTTTCTCAAATTATCACATACGATCTGAGACCTGGTGAAAGGGTACTACAATTTGCTTCTATTTCATTTGACGCATCTGTATATGAAATCTTCATAGCACTCCTGTCTGGTGCGACCCTGGTCTTGATCCCCAAAAGCCACATTATTGACAGACAATTGTTTATCGACTATGTTAATGACCAAAAATTGACCTTTATCCTCCTTCCTCCTGTTTTTCTTAATAGCCTAGAAAGGCCCGAATTCAAAACAGTCAAAACTATTGTCACCGCTGGAGAGGCTTGCAATGTTGCTGACGCCATACACTATAGTCACAGCAAAAAATACTTTAATGCTTATGGCCCAACAGAAGCTTCAGTATGTATATCGCTATACCAAGTAAATCCACACGAAGCTTATGAAAACTATATTCCAGTAGGTAAATCCATCCCCAATATGAAGTTCTATATAATGGATGAGAATATGAAACCTGTAAAACAAGGGGAACCTGGAGAATTGTGCGTTTCTGGCGTAGGACTGGCCAGAGGCTACAAAAACAAACCCGAACTCACTCAAAGTTCTTTTATTGATAACCCCAACAAGAGAGGCGAACGACTTTACAAAACTGGGGATATTGTTAAAGAATTGAACGATGGCAGTATTGTGGTCTTTGGACGAAAAGACCAACAAGTCAAAATAGCTGGCCATCGTATCGAACTAGGAGCAATTGAGTTTTCAATGACTCAAAACAAAAAAATTAAAAGCGTTCTCGTTAATGTTCAACAACACAACAACGAGAAATATCTTTGCGCTTATTACACTGCATCCGAGCAACTTTCACCAGAAAGACTCAGAGAGCAACTTCTCCAAGAACTTCCGAGCTTTATGGTTCCACACTGGTTCATACAAATACCAGAATTCAAAATTACAAAAAACGGAAAAATAGACAAGAGCGTTTTGCCCTCACCCTTCGAAATAAATAGTTTTATTACTCAGCAAGATAACCCATATTCTGGGGAAATTGGAAAAAAATTCCTAGACATTTGCAAGGAGCTCCTCGGCATCAACAACATAATACCTACCGATAACTTTTTCGTAATTGGTGGTCATTCTTTAAAAGCAGCATCCCTTTGTGTTAAAATCAGCAAGGAGTTTGGTATCAAGTTATCAGTAGCAGACATCTACAAACAACCAAAAATTCAGGACATTTTAAAGAATATACAACAAAACAACAAAACAACCTATAACAAGCTCACACATGCACCCATACAAAATTACTATGCTACTTCTGCTGCACAGAAAAGGATGTATGTTATGAACAGCACGGACAAAATAGATATAAGCTACAATGTATCCATCGTATTAAAATTTGAAAGAACAGTCTCACAAAGTGCAGTAATGCTAGCGCTAAAGCAATTGGCCCAACGTCATGAAGTACTTCGCACCAGATTTGATATTCAATATGACGAGATAGTCCAACAGATTTTACCTGACATAGAGATCGAACTTACGCAAGGGGCTATAGATCTAACAGAAATGGATTGGATCGCAAAAGAATTTGTACGCCCTTTCGACTTAAATGTGGCTCCTATTCTCAGAGTGGGTTATTACACGATCCAACAAGGAGGTGTAGCGATTATTTTTGACACACATCATATTATTGCTGATGGTACTTCTATGGGGATTTTGGCAAAAGAATTCGTACAATTACTTGAAGGACAAGAATTAAAACCAGTCCATTTCCAATACAAAGACTACGCTGAATGGGAAAAAATACAATACGGGCTAAACGACTACTTCAAAGAACATGAACAATTTTGGATAGAAAAATATCAAACTATCCCCAAATGGAACATGCCTACTGACTACATAAAAACCAGCACAAAAAACTTTGATGGATCACGTATTAGTATGGAAATAAATCCTGGCCTAAGCGCAACAATAAAAAAATATGCTCTTGACCATGATATATCTATCTATCAACTCTTATTGGCGAATTATTATCTATTGCTTGCAAAATATACCCAACAACAAGATTTAGTGATTGGAACGGCTGTAGCTAACAGACAAAGAGATGAAATACAGGAAATGATGGGAATGTTTGTAAACATATTACCATTACGAACTCAAGTACCTCCTAAAATAACATTTGACGAATTCGCACAAACTACCAAACAAATGGTACTTGAATCATTTGAGCATCAAGAATATCCGTTTGAATCTCTTGTCGCAAAACTGGGATTAAGTGGTAACGCCTCAAAAATACCCCTTATAGATACTCTTTTCGTAGTCCAGAACATAAACTTCTTCAACGACAACCCAATAGAAGGATTGCAAATGAAATACGAAAATGCAACAGCAACGTCAAAGTTCGACTTTTCATTCTTCATTGTTGAACGTAAAGAGACGTTCCTAATCGAGGTAGAATATAATACTCACTTATACAAACATAATACGATTTCCAAATTAACTGAAAGTTATATTCAAATACTAGAACGGGCCTTGACAAAACCATCCACCTTACTGGTGGATATACCATTAACAACAGAAGAAGATATGAAAAAAATAAAAACGATAATCAATAACGAAGACAAACATATTGATGATATAGAATTTGATCTTTAAGCAAAAACAATTTTCAATATACTAGGATAGATCTTTTTACAGAAGTTCTCTACTAAGTAATTTTTCAAACTAATAACTCTAAATTTCACTACCTCATGGAAAAAATCTTTGACAAAAGACATTTGCTGTCTTTACCCGAATTTGCAACTGCAAAGGAATTCTGGCTGAAAGAATTAACGAACAAACAAGAAGAAACCCGATTACCTTACAGCTTTTATCCAACACCAAATTACGAAGGAGGCTCTTTCTCTTTTGTATTTCCAGACAACACCAATATGCTCCTTGAAAAAGCATCAAAAAACAATTTCGATGCATTATTTGTGATTTTAGCTAGTGCTTACAAAATCATGCTGTACAAGTATACTGGCCAAACATCACTTGAAATAGGGATTCCTGCTACTAACAAAGACCAATTGGGGCTCCTTGAAAACCCTCAAATTCTACCCATATATACCAATATATCACCAAAAAGTACCTTCAAAGAGATCCTACTCAAGGAAAAGGAAACAATTGCAGCGGTTTATCACAACCAACACTACCCACTTGAGGAAATAGAGTACTTCAAAACCCCTAAAACAGGACTCATTCTTAACGATATTCACCATGAATATAGAAGAACAGAACTTGATTTCGTTTTCGACAAAAACGAAACCAATCTCAAATTAGAAATCAAGTACAACGCACTCCTATTCTCCAAAGAATTCATAGCTATAATAGGCAAAAAATACCTCTACTTCGTTCAAACCTTATTATCCAATGCGATCCAAAGTGTAGACGAACTTAATTTTGTCGAAGCGCATGAGGAGAAGATTCTCTTGAACGAGCTAAACAACACACACAAACCTTATCCATCAAATTCGAATTTAGTAGCAGAATTCAAAAAATGGGCACTAAAATCTCCTCATGAAATTGCAGTAGTGATGGGAACAGACTCCTTAACCTACCAAGACCTCGATCTCTATTCTGATCGAATTGCAAAATACCTACTACACTCTCAACACCTTCCCAAAGGTGCCTTAGTAGGGATACTCCTACCCAAGTCACCCATTTCTGTAGCATGTATGTTGGGCATCCTTAAGGCTGGTGGCGCTTATTTGCCACTATCGCCCAAATACCCATCAGACCGTATTAGAATGATTATAAATGATTCTGGCCTGAAAATCATTATCTCATCCAAAAACCATATTAAACTCCTCAATAAACTACAATGGGAATGTCAGGGCTTTGAAACTTTCTTATGCATAGACACCCATGATTGTCATCTTGAAAAGGAAGAAATCAGTTTCAAAAACGAACTAAACGACCGAAAGCTTTGGGAATACGTTGGAGAAAAAGCCAAAGATGACATAGAAGGTGGTGGATGGCAAAATAGCTATACTGGCGAGAACATTTCTAGAGAAGAGATGGATGAATACCGAGACAATATCGTCAAAAAACTAATGCCGAATATAAACAAATCCACTAGAGTTCTAGAGATTGGATGCGCATCAGGAATAAGCATGTTTGAACTAGCGCCTCATACCGCACTCTACTATGGTACTGACATCTCAAGAGTAATTATAGAGAGGAATCAGGAAATTGTAAATCAAAAAAAGTTTACCAATATAAAACTAAAAGGCCTACCTGCGCATGAAATAGACCAAATCGAGGAGAAAGATTTCGACATAGTCATTATTAACAGTGTGATACAATGTTTCGAAGGACACAATTACCTCACTGATGTGCTTACAAAGGCCGTACATCTTATGAAAGACAAAGGTCTTTTATTTATTGGAGATATTATGAACGAAGCCACAAGAGAGACGTTCATAGAATCTTTAAATCTATTCAAGAACAATAATATTGGCAAAGGTTACAAGGTAAAAACTGATTTCAGCAATGAAATTTTCTACGCCAAAGAATATTTCGAAGATCTTAGGTCGTTAATACCAGGTATTCACAAAGTAGAATTCTCAGACAAAATTGGTACTATTGAAAACGAGCTTACAAGATTTCGATATGATGCCTTTCTTGTGGTGGACAAAACCGTAATACAAACAACTCATAAAAGTCACAAAAGTCAACACTCTATCAAAGAGTTGGACCAATATAGCACAATGCTCTCCCCAACTATAACGACCAATGCCAATGAAATGGCCTACGTCATTTACACCTCAGGCTCTACTGGCAAACCTAAAGGAGTAATGGCATCGCATAAAAACGTATTAAGGGTGGTTATGAATACTAACTATGTCCCATTCGACAAAGGAGACAAAATCCTCCAAGCAGGTCCTATGGAATTTGACGCCTCTACTTTTGACATCTGGGGCACCCTTACAAATGGCCTTGCGATGCATATTATTGACCATGAAACCTTCTTGAATGCAGCTAAGCTTAAAGCTTATATCAAAGAGCACAAAATCACCACTTCCTTTGTGATTACAGCTGCTTTCATAGCCCTCATAGAGCAGGATATTGACGTCTTTTCTGATTTGAAATATGTGTTGGCCGGAGGGGAAGCTATGTCTACCCACCACTTGAATAAACTCATGCTCCGCAATCATACTACTCAAATTAACAATATATATGGGCCTACAGAAAACACGGTATTCTCCACCTGTTATTTAGTAACAGGAACCCATAAAGGTGCTGTTCCTATAGGCAAGCCCATTAGCAACTCTACGTGTTATGTATTAGACCAAAACCAAAAACTTGTAATGCAAGGTGCTGAGGGGGTATTATATGTAGGAGGTGATGGAGTAGCTTTAGGCTATCTCAATAGCCCAGAACTCACACAACAACGCTTCGTCGAAAATCCGTTTATTAAAGGCGAAAAACTATATTACACTGGAGATCTCGTTCGTTGGAATGAAAACTACGAGATTGAATTTATAGGCAGAGTAGACACCCAAGTCAAAATCAGAGGTTTCAGGATAGAACTCACTGAAATAGAAAATGAATTACTTAAAATCAACAGTATTCGTGAGGCTAGAGTGATTGTTAAAAAAGATAATAATGGAGACAAGTCATTAATTGGCTATTATACAGCAACGAACACACTCAATAATGAAGAGATATTGTCAATATTGGGCGACAAGTTACCCGAATACATGATTCCTTCGGCCTTAATACAATTGGACGCACTTCCACTAAACGCCAATGGCAAACTTGATATCGCCAAACTCCCAGACCTCGTACCTTTGAGTAAAAACACATTTGCGGGGCCTGAAAACGAAATCCAAGAACAATTGGTGGAGATATGGAAGGAAGTGCTTGATCTGCCCATTATAAGTATTAATGATAACTTCTTTGAACTTGGGGGACATTCGCTCAAAGCAATGAAGGTTTTGCACAAACTTTCAAAAAACTTTGAACTTAAGCTTACACATTTATTCAAATACCCTACAATCAGAGAGCTTTCTGCTAATTTGGCTTATAAAAAAGATAACCTTTTAGAAACGCTCATTAAGCTTAAAGAAGAACCTTTAGACAAAGAAACGATCCAAAAAGCTAATGAAAAGAAAGCCTGGTATAAAGCAAAAATAGAACAAGACAATTTTGTGCTTCCAGGTGAAGAATGCAAAATAGAAGAAGTATTGCTCACTGGCAGTACGGGCTACTTAGGTATTCATTTATTGAGAGAATTCATTGTAAATACATCTGCCAACGTTCATGTACTCATAAGGGCAGACAACAACTCCTCTGCAAAACTTCGGATCATCCAAAAGATTGGATTTTACTTCGGAGATCAATTTTATAACAGCCATTCACATAGAATATTTGCCTTAGCCAGCGATATGGCCAAACCAAATCTTGGTTTGGACGAAGAAACATATCAATGGTTGTCCTCCAAAATCGATACGATAGTAAACCCTGCCGCCAATGTAAAACACTATGGACAAGAAGCAGATTATCAAGGAAATACAAGAGGCGTTCAAGAACTTGTGAAACTAGCTAAAACCAATAGAACCAAACGTTTACACCATGTATCTACAGCAGGGGTCTCTTTTGGACAAGGCTATGTGTTTAGCGAATATGACCGAGTAGATACCATCCCTGATGAAAACAATACCGTATATCTCCAATCAAAACTTGAAGCTGAAAAAATCATATTTCAAGCTATGGAAGATGGCGTAGAAGCTTCCGTCTACAGAGTTGGAAATTTAGTGTTCAATAATAAAACTGGAAAGTTTCAGGAAAACACAGAAAACAGTGCATTTTACATGTTACTGAGGTCATTCATCAACCTTGGGATCATGCCAGACATGAAACACAAGTTTTACGATTTCTCCTTTATAAATACCACTGCTGAAGCCATATTGAAGTTTGCTCAACAGAAATGCTTGATCAACGATGTCTTCCATGTTTATAACGCTAAGGCATATAGCCTCAATGATCTTTACCACATGTTGATCAAACCAAATTTCCCAGAAGTCAGATTGGTATCTACAGAGGAGTTCCCACACCTCATACTTCAAAAGTACGAGGATCCAAACATGAAAGAATTTATTGAGCACATCATCGTAAATGTCAGAATTTTGGAAATAAATGAAAGTAACGTTATGCTGGTTTCTGACAGAACCCAAGGCATTATGGATCAACTTGACATCCATTGGCAAGCTCTTGACGAACAGCTGGCATCCATGATGATCGATTTTGGAAAAGAAAAGAAATTCTGGTAAGTATCAATCCATTTCATTTTAATCTAACAAGGGGAACGAATGTCGTTCCCCTTGCTTTTTCTAAATAACGTTTACAATAAATGGATATACTGCTGGCATGGTGGGACATATAGATAGAGACAAAATTAGATCATCAAACTTTAAACAAAAGTATAGCGAATTCAGAATTCATGAAATACCCATTTTGGGTATTTTATAAATTCAACCGATATTAAACTATACAAAAGGACTTATCATAACTTAAAACACTGGCATATTCTTGACATGCGAGTCATGGTCTACACAATGCTTGGTTTTGGTATAGAGACCGTGTTTTCCTAGCTTGAGCTTGTCATACTCAAAAATCAATGATATCTCATGCGTACCCGATGTACCAGCTCTGATACCAGAAATTGTCGCATCATAGCTGTAACCCAACTGCCAGTGGTAACTATTATCATAAGCACCTGAGATTCCACAGTGTACTACTGCCGCATCAACCTTCTGCCCTACCAGATTGAAACGTTTAAATCTGTAGCCTAGCCCCACATAAAACATATCTCGGTGTATTTTGGCACCTATGTTAATTTGTTCAGAGTAACCTTGCTTCTCAAACATAACCATGGGCGACAAAAAAGTATGGATCTCATTGTCTATCCCCATTTTATGAATAGGAATCTGAGCGACATAATGTATTGTCCACTTGATCGGCAGTTTGCTGTCACTACCGTAAAACGATTGGCTTGGCCTATTTAAGTGTGCTACAGCAAAACCAAAAGCAGAATAATGCTCACTCGTTTTATATCTCAGCACTGAACCAGCGCCTAAATCTGCATAATTCTTCTGCACGTTCTCTGGTCTTACGGCACTCGAATTTTGCACTACTCCTAGCACAGGATCTAACTGATCTGTAAAGACCAGATTATTCCAATCGTATTTTTTCTGTACAAAACCGGATTGCACCGCAAAATAGGCAACGCAAAGTCTACTCGTATTTGAAACTATTCTTACCAATTTCTGAAAATTCAAATAAGCGGCATTGGTATTGAAAGTATTTTTACCTGTACGGTCATTTAATAAAAGCAAACCTACTCCTCCCTGTACAGCCCTAATACCCATATCTCCAGAAAAAGCAAAGGTATTGAACTGACCTGGCAATGAGGGCCACTGATTCCTATATACCATTCCTGCTCTGATCCCGTTTTCAGAACCGGCATAAGCAGGATTGAGGTATTGTTTGTTATTGAAATATTGCGAAAAAGTAGGGTCTTGCGCAAATGCATTACTCATGACCAACAGGAGCCACATAAGTAGCGATTTCAAAGACAAATGAGAAGCCATTTTATACATGTCTATTCGTTTCATATTCCTAAAAGATTATCTAAGTAAGGTTACGGTTCCTACAGTCTGTGTTTTCTTGCCGCCGCCAAGGCTTTGGCCCTGCCAGATCGTGCCATCTTCAAATTCCGCATAAACTTTCCACACATATACATCAGGCGGCATGGCTTGTCCATTCTGCCCTATACCGTCCCATCCTTCCGCGGGGCTCCCATTTTCTAGCTTATCGGTTTTCCATACCAAAATTCCCCAGTTATCATAGATCTGAAGACTATATTTCGCTAGGCCTTTTCCCTTTGGAAAAAACATACGTGTTTCAGGGCTCCCATTATCTGGTGTTAAAGCTGTTGGCACCCAAAGGCCCTTATAAAAGTCTACTAAAATCAGTGTTGTTGCTGTATCAGAACATCCTAACAAGTTTTTGGCAATGAGCTTTACCTGTACGTTTCCATAAGTATCATATTTATGAGTAGGGCTCATGACATTGGAGGTGTCTCCATCGCCAAAGTCCCAATGGTATGATATTGCATCAAGCGTGAGGTTTGTAAACTGCACTTCGCCATGTGGCACAGGGTTATTATTATTCAGGTAACTAAACGCTACATCTGGCTGCTTAAGCACCTCCATGTAGTTTTTTCTCACCAATGAATCTGTACAAACCCCACTACCAGTAGCGATCAATTTCACGGTATAGATACCTTCTTTTTTATATACATGCACTGGACGATCCAACTTACTTGGTGTTGTTCCATCACCAAAATCCCAAAGGTATTCGGAAGCATATAGTGTTTTATTTTGAAAACTCACCAACATAGGCTCACAGCCTGACACTGGAGTACCCGTAAAGCTCGGGTAAGGAATCTGCAGTGCTTTAAACTCTGCATTTGAGGTATCTTTACACCCCTTGTCGGAAGTAACGATGAGCTCTAAAGTATAGGTACCTACACTATCGTAAAATACAAAGGGGTTATCTAAGGTACTGGTACGCGTATTACCAAAGTTCCAATCTGAGCTTACAAAGCCTTTAGACTTGTTCGTGGTTTGTACTCTTACAGGATAAGCACAGGCCAACTTGGGGTCGATACTGAAATCGCTAAGTGGCTTTGGATGTACCGTAATACTTTTTTGTATGGAGTCCACACAGCCCAGCGCATTAAAACTATATAACTTGATATTAAACACACCTGCGGTATCAAACGTGAAAGAAAAACTAGAATCTGGAAGTCCAGACGAGTTGCCTTCACCAAACAACCAATTATAATTCACCGAGTTCGTAGATGTGTTTTTGATATTGGCCTTGAAGGGCTGGCATCCTACCACATTATTTACTGTAAACTGTGCATCGGGCCCAGGCCTTACGTCAATACTAAGCGAATCCTTTGCGATACAATTAGTCGTTGCCGATTGACCTGTCAAGAAAACCTTGTAGAGTCCTGCAGTGGTATAGGTATGTTTTGGATTACTCAAACTAGAAACACCACCATCGCCAAAAGTCCAAGCATAGCTTTTGAGATCAGCCGATTGATCCACAAAAACAGCGGTATTGGTTTCACAAATAATTGTTTTCACTGCACTAAATTTCACCAACGGAGTCGGATTCACTTTGATTTTCACGGCTGGCTTTGTGGTGTCAAAACTACAACCATTGTTCACGTCTAATACCACCAAATATTCCCCTGCTTTGGTATAAGTATGGGCAAGACTTGAAACATTGCTCACATTGCCATCACCAAAATCCCAATGGAAGATTGTCCCGCCTGTTGAAAAATTGGTAAAATTAACCCTTAAGGGCACGCAACCTTCAAACACGTCCGTATTGAAGAATGCATTAACCGTATTGGGTAGCACTTTTATGTTGGTAGTCGCCGTATCTTTTCCACATGTATTGGTTGCGATGAGAGTAATGATATAAGTAGTATCCTTAATTCCTGTATATTTAAAACCATGCGAATGTAAGCTTACCGCAGTGGTGCTGGTTGGTGTACCGTCGCCATAGTTCCACAAAAAAGTATCAGGTCTACCTGTAGTATTGTTTTTAAACTTTATTTCTACAGGGGAGCAGCCTATATTCTTATCTGGACCAAACACTACAAATGGTTTCGGGAAAACAACCACCGAATCTTTATATATGACATCATCACAAGTTGCGGACTTTACCCTCAAAGTAATATGATATGTGGTATCTTGTGTGGTGCTAGGCTGAAAAACCACTGCAATGGGGCTTTGTAAACTAGATGTCTGACCATTGCCAAAATCCCAAAAATAAGATTTTAAATTACCAGTGGTCTGATTGGTAAACGCCACCGTAAGAGGTCCACAGCCATTGTTCTTATCCTTGACAAACTTCACCACTGGAGGATCTAAGACCACGACTGTCTTTTTCAATGAATCGATACAGCCCGCGCCTGTTTGACCAGTAAGATTTATAGTATAAGTACCTGAAGTAGTAAATGACAAAATGGGACTAATTGAACTAGCATTAGAGCCCGAAACAAATCCAAAACCAGTATTAGGCTTTAAATTCCATGTATTACTAAGATTTGCCCCTGTACTTGTATTATTGATCGCGAGATTCTTCTTGACACAAACACTATCTGACACTACGTATGACAGCAAGGGAAGTGCATTCACATTAACCACCTTTGTCTTAGCATCATCACAACCCGTGTTTGAGTCGGTAAATGTAAAGTTTAATGTAAATGAACCCGAACCAGATACAGAAGGGTCAAAAGTACCCAAATTGGCATCGGTGATTCCCGTTCCCGTCCAAGCCCAAGTACCACCCGTATTTGGTGACCAACCAGACAGATTGAACGCAGGAGATCCTTCACAAACACCTTGAGGGTTTACCCCTACATTTATGGAAGGAATAGGATTTACGGTTGCCTTAATGGAATCGCTCGACTTACAAGTACCAGAACCAGTACTGTAGACAAGATCATGAGTGGCCACTGCCGCAATAGCAGGATTAAAGCTTGTACTGGAAATCCCTTTCCCTGACCATGTGCCTCCTGCTGGACTAAAACCTGTCAGCGTCTTTGAAACTGCATCTACACATATTGCGAAATCTGAACCTGCATTAGGCTTAATCAATGGATTTATAGTGATTATAATATCCTTATCATCAGAACAGGTGCCCGTCACAATTTTATAATTCAATGTTGGGGTACTTGCACCTGCAATTTTTGGATTGAACATCCCCCCTACTATACCAATCCCTGTCCATGTACCCCCAACAGGCAAAGCGCCCAGATCCAACAAAGTATCTTTAGTACAAAAACTGGTGGGCACTGCGCTCAAATCTACCTTAGGCACAGGCTTTATGGTAATGGTTTTGTTCCCCTTGGAGGTACAACCAGAATTACCATTAAAAAATGTATACGTCAACACAACTACTACATCAGAGACGATGACGCCTGCTTTAGAAGGATCAAAAGTACTTCCCGTAACATAACCAGCAGGACTGGAATTCCACACACCTCCTACTGGGCTAAAACCCGTCAGCGCAAATGCCGCTTGGTTTGAACAAACGATCTCATTGGCGCCAGCATTAACAGCATTGGTATCCAATATAGATACATCCCTTGTACCCGACGACTGACAAGACGGAGTACCTGCAGTGGTATAAGTAGCCTTTACGGTACCAATCCCTGCAACTTTAGGATCAAATACTCCTGTCGCCGTCAAATAAGGCTGTACGGCCCATGTTCCTCCCGAAGGATTGGGTGCCACCAAAGTAAAGGGCGCATCGTTGATACATTTATTTTCAGTATTACCCATGTTCACAGGTGTAGGTGCTGTAATGTTCACCAACATAGAATCTTTTGCCGAACAAGTATTCACATCTACAACTGAATAAAACAGTTTATGCCCTGCCTTAACACCCACATCAGAGGGCTTAAAATCCCCCGTAGCAGTTACGCCCAATCCAGACCAAGTACCACCTGCAGGCGAATAGCCTGTAAGTGTTTCCACGGTATCTGAATTACAATAAGCTGCTGGCCCACCTGCTTCTACTACAGGTAAGGCATTGATTAAAATATTCTTGGATTTGGTCGCTTGGCAATTGGTACTGATGTCTTTAAAAGTATAACTAGCCACATAATTACCCGCAGTGAGACCGGTAGCATTGAATGTTCCAGTAGCATTCACAAAAGCACCACCAGACCAAGTACCACTCGCAGGAGTGGCACCATTTAATTGAAAACTCACATTTGCTTTACAAATTGCTGTATCTGTACCTGCACTCACCGTAGGGAATGGATTTACCAATACAGCTACACTGTCGATACTAGTACAACCATTGGCCAATACAGAAACTTTAAATACTGTAGTTTGAGCGCTTACGCCTACATTAGTAAGAGTTACCGTAGGGTTTGCAATTGAAGGATTGCTCAAACCCGTAGTTGGAGACCATGTATAGGTATGATTCACCAAAGCGGTACTTCCTATAGTGGCAGTATTCCCAGAACATACCGATGTATCTTTACCCGCATTGGCCACAGGCGGTGTTCCCACTGCAAAGAAATTAGAGGCCGTTTGGGTAGTGCTGCCACATTCGTTAGTTGCTGTTACTGCTAAAGTATAATTATTGGCGGTATTATAGGTAACGGAGCCCGGATTGGCCGTATTGGTATTGCTTGAAGTTCCCCCTGAAAAATTCCATGCATATGCAGAAATCGTACCCCCATTTTTACCAACTGTAGGCAAAAACGAAGCTTCCATAAAAGTTGCAGGCGCACACTGGGCGGCAGGACTTGCAGGGAAAGTAACTGTAGGTTTGTCTTTTACTATGATCGTATCCTTTTTGGTACTTGTCCCGCAAGGAGTGGTTGCGATCAATGTGATTTCATAAGAACCTTGGGTAGTGAAATTGATCTCTGGATTTGTGGATGTACCCGATGTACCATTTGCAAATGTAAAACCTGTTGTAGGAATCACTGACCAAGTATAGGCAACATTGATACCTTTAGATTTATTAGTAAACACAACATTCAGAGGCATACAACCAGACTTCTTACTAGCGCTAAAATCTGCCGTTGGCTTATCTGAAACCTTCACTACGAGGGTATCCGTAGTAAAGCCGCAACCATTTGTGGAATTGTTTTCCGCTTTTAGAATCACTTGATAAGACCCTGTATCCGCGTAAGTATGTGTCAAAGTCTGCTGAGGAGAAAGCGCCGCAGCCACATTGTTAAATACTTGTGGAGTAGAACCATCGCCCCAGTCCCATGTGTATTTAGTGGCAGCGTTGGCCGCACAACGGTTGGGAATAGAATTATTGATAAACGTTACGGGGATATTCTTACAAAAAGGAGCCGTTGCAGTAAAATCAGCAACTGGTTGTGGATATACTTTGATCGGAGACCATGTAGATGTCGCGCTGTCGCATTCGTTTTCAGCCTTGAGCTTCGCCGTTAGTGACTGCAATGATCCATTAACGCAGGAAGTTTTATAGGTGTAAGTAATCGTATTCCCAGTAACACCAGTAGGCAATTGAATAGCTCCAGAACCGTCACCAGGAGTAAAGAAGAACTTTGTGGTACTAGATACGTTGCTTGAGTTGTTGGTAAACACCACCGTTAAGGGGCCACAACCCGAGTTGGTACCAGAGGGAGGCCCTACTAAGTTGGCAACGGGATTGGCATCTACTAGGTAAGGAAATACCTTGCTTGTTTTACAACCATTAGTACCCGTTGCATCCACACTTATATTATACCTATTTAATACAGAGTATTTATGGGTAAGCCCAGCCGCATTATCAAACGTTGCATTGGTTTTATTTTCAACGGCACTGCCATCACCCCAATTTATGACATAGCCCGTAACGCTCGACTTACTGGGGTCCTGAGTATCATTAAAAATATTCACATCGGCGTTGACACCAGCCGCAATATTAGCAATACAGGTTTTGAAATTATTTAACTCCGACACCTGCAAATCCGGTCTTTGTTTTACGGTAACGGTCTTAGTAGTATTGGCAAAACAACCTTTATTGTCGGTCGTGGTAAGTGCAACACTAAAATTCTGTGTAGCGGTTCCATAAGCTTCAAATACGTGAGAGGTATCTTTGGTCTTACTGGTATTAGAAGAACTGAGTGCATCTCCAAAGTTCCAGCTATAGCTCATCCCAGCAGTTGGACTTGTTGTGAAAAAAGAGACAGCGTTCTCAGAACATTGCCCACTGGGGCTAAAAGTAAAATTATTGGCGGTTGGTTTGGCATTGACCACCACCGAAACTATCGCTGTATCCTTTTTGGTATTGGGACAAGTACGTGTAAGTACAACCTTATAAGTACCCGAATTAGCAAATACATGTGTAGCATTTGTAGTGGTTTCTTTGGATGATCCATCCTTAAAATCCCACTCATAAGTACTCCCATCTCCCACATTGGAAGAAGTATTCATAAAGCTTATACTTTGACCCTCACATCTGGTATTGGAAACATTAAAATTCGCTCCAGAGCATTGAGCACTTAACCTAGCTGTACAACAAAGAAAAAAAAGGCAAAAACACACGAATACATGGCCTCTTCCTATAAAAAATATATTTCTCATGCTAAAAATAAAAAAGCCTAAATAAATATCAATTTAGACTTGTACGCATCAAAACGAAATTTGTTGGTAGATCAGAATCGCTCTAGACACTCAAACACACTACAAACAATACAACAACCAGTATGTTTAACTCACTTTTACGGGCAGTTAAGCATGAAAAATAATTCCCTACATCAGGTAAAGGCATTATTAAAATATTATGTTTCTTTGCAGGTATGATCAAAGTTGCATATTCTGACAAATTTGTACTTGACCTCCCCGAAGGACACAAATTCCCGATGATCAAGTATGAACTCATCAAAGAGCAACTGCAATACGAGGGCACCATAGGGACTGAAAACCTATTTTGCCCACAGATCTGCGAAGACGAAATAGTTTTTCTTACTCACGAAAAAGACTATATCCAAAGACTGCGTAGTCACCAACTTAGTGACATGGAAATCCGCAAGATCGGTTTTCCGTTTTCTGACACATTGGTGAACCGTTGTTTCACGAGCACTCAGGGCACTATAAGTTGTGCCGAATTCGCACTGGAACACGGCATTGGGCTCAATACCGCAGGCGGCACCCATCATGCCTTTAAGGAAAGAGGAGAGGGATTTTGCGTAATTAACGACATTGCTGTTGCCGCCAATTATTTATTACAAACTGGCAAAGCGAAAAAAATATTGGTCATAGACCTTGACGTACACCAAGGCAATGGCACAGCACGAATCTTCCAAAACGATAGCCGGGTATTTACTTTCAGTGTTCATGGTGCCGACAACTATCCACTCAAAAAGGAGCAATCAGACCTCGACATTGCTCTTCCCAACCATATAGATGACAACACGTACCTAAACTTGATCAAGGAACAGATTCCTAGATTAGTGAATAATGTAAAACCAAATTTTGTATTCTACCAAGCAGGTGTAGACATCTTAAGTACTGATACACTTGGCAAGCTCAATGTGAGTAAAGAAGGTTGTAAAACAAGAGATGAAATTGTACTGGAACATTGCAAAACACTCAATATCCCCGTGGCGGTTTCCATGGGTGGTGGCTATTCCAAACATGTACGAGACACTGTTGATGCCCACTGTAATACTTTCAGAGTGGCCTTTGACCTTTGGGGCTGATCAAATATAAGAACAGAAAAAATAACGCATTCTAATATGGGATAGGTATAAAAGCAAAAAGCCTCAATCGCTTGAGGCTTTTTAGTGATCCCGCTGGGACTCGAACCCAGGACCCATACATTAAAAGTGTATTGCTCTACCAACTGAGCTACGGAATCTTAACAAAAAACAAGAATATTACTCCTAAAAAGAGTGGAAACCTTAAAAGAAAAAGCTCCAAGCTAGTGGAGCTTTTTGGTGATCCCGCTGGGACTCGAACCCAGGACCCATACATTAAAAGTGTATTGCTCTA
>CAMFLX010000036.1 GCA_945957555.1 uncultured Cytophagales bacterium | reverse complement strand
GTATAAGAGACAGATATAAGATAGCTTCAAATAGTTCATTGGCTAACTATTCTTTCTATCTAGGGGCAACCAATAGCAATAGTGCAGAGGTGAAAAAACTAGACCCAAAGTTGATATGTGGTGTGAAAATATTCATGGGTTCATCTACGGGAGATATGCTTGTGGATAACGAAACCACACTTGAAGATATTTTCAGGAATAGTCCTACTCTGATAACTACTCATTGTGAAGATGACGTACTAGTGAAAGGGAATTTAGATAAATTTAAGTCAGAATTTGGTGATCAACTTACTGCGGCGTACCACCCTTTAATTAGGTCTGAGCAGGCTTGCTTCAACTCTTCATCCAAGGCCGTAGATTTGGCAAAAAAGACGGGGGCGAGGTTACATGTGCTTCACATTTCAACAGCAAAGGAGTTGTCATTGTTTAGAAACGACATACCTCTTAAACAAAAGAAAATTACAGCAGAAGCTTGTATTCATCATTTGTGGTTTAGCGATGCTGATTATGAAGAGAAGGGGAATTTTATAAAATGGAATCCGGCGATAAAGACTGCTGCTGATCGCGACGCAATTTTTAAGGCGGTGGTTGATGGCAGAATTGATGTGATTGCTACAGATCACGCCCCTCATACTATTGAAGAGAAATCTTTGAGTTACTTGGCGGCGCCATCTGGCGGCCCACTTGTACAGCACGCGATGTTGGCTATGCTCGATTTTTACCATCAAGGCAAGATAAGTCTTGAGATGATCGCCCAAAAGATGTCACACAATGTAGCAGACTTATATCAGATAGATCGCAGAGGCTACATTAAAGAGGGCTATTTCGCGGATTTGGCAATAGTGAATTTGGATAAACACCATACTGTCGATAAGTCTAATATTTTGTATAAATGTGGATGGTCACCTTTTGAGGGGCATACATTTGGGGCTAGCGTAGTTAAAACAATTGTTTCTGGTAATTTAGTGTACGACGTTGGTGAGCTTATAGACGGTCATTGGGGACAAAGGTTGGAATTTCAAAGGTAGAGAATTTGTAGGCACTGGTTGAATTATGGTGTGTAGGAGGTTTGTAAGTTTAGGTAGCAACAAATAGATTTTTTAGTGAATTATATACATGCAACCCTCACAATATTGGTAGGGTTACATATATATGATTCATTAATTTCAACGCTCAAGTCGTTTACCGAATTTGTAGTTAAAGGTAACCATCCAAGTGCTATTATCCCATCTATAGCCGTTTTTGTTCATAATATTATCATATTGGAATGTCCCTCTGTAGTACATAGTCCAGAAAATATCAGAATAAGCAATTTTTAAGCTCGCTTTGTCCTTGAGAAACTTTTTTTGCAGTGCAATGTTAAACTGGCCAAATGCTAGACCTTTACCAAGTGCGTATGCTTTTGGTGCTTCATAGTTGCCAGAGACCTCAATGCTAGTTTGCTTGGGCAATTTGAAACTTTGAGTAGAATTGAACATCCATGATGCACCGCCATTGGTCATGATTCCGTACCCCATATCGCCTTCGATACTGTTTTTGTATACATATGCATAGTTGTTAGTATTCCACCATTTTGTAATCGGAAAATTTGTAGTTAATGCTAGGCCCAAATTGGAGCTTTGTATCAAATTTCTATTGCCCGATACTGTTGCAAGTGTTTTGGCGTCCACTTGGCTTACCCAGATAATGGGCTGTTTGGTATGGGAATAGTTAATCGTAGAGATGAGATAGCCGTTTAAAATTGAGTATGCAAATTCTACATTGTCAGTATATTCGGGAAGCAAATATGGGTAACCACCCCAAGAAGTATAAGGGTCCACAATGTTCAGAATTGGATTAAGATCTTGGCCAGAAGGTCTACGAATTCTTTTAGAGTATTGTAGGCTATAGGTGGTATGGCTATTAGGGCTGTAACTGACATTGCCAGAAGGGAAAAAATTGGTGTAGCTCCTTTTAAATGTAGTATCTTTGATGGTTTGAGTGCCAGAAATCTGGGAGTTCTCAGTACGCAGACCTGCTTGGAAGTTCCATTTATGGAGTTTGGCATTACCTAAAATGTACGCAGAATAAATGCCTTCTTTATAAAGGAAGTGGTTGCTCGCATCACGATCAGCATTGTTTTCTCGTATTTGAATATCGATTGGTCTGAAGTCGTTAAGATAGTTTGCTTTGACTCCCGTTTCCAGTTTTACTTTTTTGAATACGATTTTGGTGAAATCAACCTTGCCAGAATATTGAGTGGAGGCGGTGTTATTTTTCTGTTTTAATAAAAATGTGTTGTTTTGGACCTGATAAGCCGAATCGTAATATTGGATGATAAAATTTTTGTCAATGGAGCTATGGTTTTGGTTGATGCTGGTACCAATAACTAATTTCGTTCCGAGGGTGTCAAAATTGTATTTGTAATCTAATCCTATATTTAAGTTTTGGTATTTACTTATGCCTTTGTCATGGCTTTCAAAGCTGCTTTGGATGTTTTGGTCTTTTGTAATCCAGTTAGAGATACTTCCTCCATCCCAACCGAAGTTTCCTATAAATGTATTGAGGTTAAGACTAAGACTACTTTTGGGGTTAATATTGTATTGACTTTTCAAGAACACAGAGTGGGATGTTTCTGGTAGGCGAAAATAGGAGTCACTTTTAAACGTGTTAAGCTCAGTGTTTGGGTCGGTATAGGTACGATAGCCATAATACTGTGCTAGTCCTTCTTTGTTATTATATTGGTATCCGCCATCTATCGAGAATTTCTTTTTTTTGAAAGAAAGGTTTAAGCCTGTATTTGCTTTGTGATATCGTCCATAGCCAAATGAAGCATTGTATGCGCCATTAAAGCCTTCATAGGCACCTTGTTTGAGTCTAATGTTGATGATGCCAGCATTTCCTACAGCGTCATATTTCGCTGAAGGGCTGGAAATGATCTCAATTTCTTTAATAAGATCCGATGGCAAAGATTTGAGTAGACTTCCTAATTGGTCTTCTGTCATATAGAGCGCTTTGTCGTCGAGCATGACCATAACCCCACTTCGGCCTTTAAGGGAAATTTTACCATCCTTATCCACGAAGATTCCGGGCATTTTTCGTAAAACATCTACACTCGTCAGTCCTGAATTTGACAATGTATTTTCAACGTTTACCACCATTTTGTCTGATTCTTGCTTTATCAGCGATTTTTGACTGCTAATAACCACGTCCTCGACTTTGGTAATCATGAAATCAAATGTAAAGTTGACCACTTTAGTCTCATTGTCATCTAGAATTACTTGGAGGGATCGGCTTTCATTAAATTTGACATTGAATGCCGATACCAAATAATGACCAGCTTTTAATTTTTCAAATACGTAGGTTCCTGTTACATCAGTGAGTGATGACGCTATCTGATTAGAGTCGGGAAGAGAGCGGAGCAATATATCTATGTGGGGTAATACTTCTTTTTGAGAAGTCTGTATTTTCCCCATAAGGGATCCGGACTGTCCGGACATGTCAAAAATGGGCGAGATTGCTATAAGCATCCCCGTCCAAAAATAATTGTTGAACATTGGTTCTTAATAATTTATAATTTGTTTGTTTCTGCAAAGTTAAAAAATATAGTTTAAATGTTAGGTAGAATAGCTGGGTAATAAGGACCTGTCTAAGATTATTTGGGTAGATCCTCAAGATCATTTGGGCCATTATAGCTTTTTATTTTGAGAGAATGGTGCTCGGGGAGTGGTAGGTTATAAACATAAAAATCCTGAAATATTTTTTGAAGGCTATGGCTCTTTATCTGGTTTGTTTGTTTTAGGAGGCTGACTTTATGAAGAAGTTCTGCAGAATAAAGCCCTGGGAAAGGTTGGTGAAAACCGTCTTTTAGGGATACTGCTGCATCATATTCTCCTAAGAAGGTATGCTGACTTAAAAAATAGTGTACAATAGATTCATCAAGAGCTTGCATATCGCAGCTCAGAACCAGGAGGTCATGGTTGGGGAAAGAATTATGAATGCTCAAAAGGCCACCCAAAGGACCTATCTGAGTGTAGATGTCAATAATGAGTTTGTGTGATGGGAAATAATTCAGATAAGCTTGCTGTTGGCCTTTATTGATAGATAAAATAGTGTCTATAAGCAGTCCCTTACAAATTTTATCCAGTTTTTGTGCCCAAGTTAGCCCCTCTGGGGTGAGAATGAGTCCTTTGTCAGAGCCCATTCTGGTGCTTAGGCCCCCACAAAGTATTACGGCAGTGAGAGGCCTTTCAAAATATAAAATGGGATAGCACGACATTTTTTGGGTGTTCTAATTCTGTAAAAATATTATGAGAGCAAAGATAGTTTTTTGTGATTAATAGAGAACTGGTTCGCTTCGTATATCTACTTTTGTGGCTAATCATTTTTATAATTCTAATTTGGACTCAACTAATTTGTTGCAGAGGACGTGATGGTGTATATTACAAATAATCGCAATTTTGCAATTCAAATTTACGAAGATTGTATCTTTAACAATTATGTGTTTCCATAAGTCGAATACAAAGTCTAAAGAAGAATTAGAGAAAAGGTTCAAAGCGGAATTTGATAGTTTTGATCATGTGCCTGTTTTCCATGATAACGGTTTTGACTATAATCGGTCAGCTGTGATTACGATGGAAAGTCCTAGCAAAATAAAAGGCCTATTTTGGGGGCTTGTACCTTATTGGGCTAAGGATAGATCTGTAGCAATGGATTTACGATCAAAAACGCTGAATGCCAAATCTGAAACAGCACTGGATTTGCCTAGTTTTAAAAAGCCCATGCTTTCAAATAGATGTTTGGTTGTTGCGGATGGTTTTTTTGAATGGATGGATTATAATGGTAGAAAATTCCCTCATTATATAAGTCTGAAGGGACATGAGACATTTGCCATGGCTGGGATAGCTGATACTTGGGTAGACAAGGGGACAGGGGAGTTGTTTGAGACATTTTCTATCCTTACTTGTGAGGCAAATCCACTCATGACACGGATCCACAATCTTAAGAAAAGGATGCCCGTGATTTTGAATCGAACAGAGGAACAGTCTTGGCTTGATCCAGAGTTAAATGAAAATGATATAAAAGCCTTTTTAAAACCTTATGATGACAAGTTGATGGAAGCTCATACTGTTTCTAAACTTGTTAACGAAAAGGATGGAAATTTAGCCGAGGCATTAGTTCCATATTCATATCAGGAACTATCCTATACGCAAGGATCTTTGTTTTAGAATTGATAAGGTTCCAGGCAATGACTTCCGTTAATATTAATCAACATGTTTTTTAAAGTATTATCGAGTAGCTTTAAAAATTTGGATTTTCGACATTGAACGCTTTGGCGGGTTTTAGTGAAAATTTCTTCTTTTTTTTGGAAGAGCTTTTGGTATTCGTTTTAGGCACATTTGTGTTTGCTTCAGATGTGTTTAAGCCTGCTTGTTCTGTATTGTCTTTAGAGATAGAAATCGAGTCAGAGGCTTTGATAGGCGTATTATGTTCTTGAAATATAAGATCACTTTGGGTAGTTTTTAAGGTTGTTGGTGTGGAATTAGATGCCGTATCTTGTATTTGCGATATTTCAATTTCCTTGTATTCTGTCATACCTTTGTTTGTAGCAGCAATAGTCTTTGTCTGTAACAAAATTCTTTCTGGAGTTTTATCGGTATAGGATGCTGAGTCGGATTTAACGTCCTTTCTACTTTCTTGTATGCGATTTGGGACAATGGGTTTTTCGGTATTAGAACTGATAGATCGTGCTATATACATGCACACGAAAGCAAAACAAATACCTCCAGTGAAGCTCGCGATAGTCTTAGTAGGGAACATAAAAGCGGGTGTTTCCTTTTGTAGGAGATTTTTAGTGATGTCTGCAGTTACTGATTGGGCATTAGGTGGAGTGATATGGGTATTAGCCCAAAGTACAAAGTCTTCATTATATTCTGGATTTTCAATCAGGAAACGCAGGAGTTGCTCCTTTTCAAAAGCAGTTAGGAGTTCTTCATGGTAGTTGAACATCCAGATTTCTATATTTTCTTTTGTGATCAAACTCATATAACTAATCTTAGGTCTTTCAAGTGCTCTTTTATTTTTTTCCTAGCTCTAAAAAGATGGACCTTTACGCTATCATCACTAATATCTAATATGTCAGCTATTTCATTGTATTGGTAGCCTTCGTAATCCTTAAGCAAAAGTACCGATTTCTGCATTTCAGAAAGCAAGAGTAAGCTTTGAGATATGATTCCGTTTATATCCGGTGTTTCGTTCATGGTTACCTCAATGTCTTGTATGAGTTCTTCTGAAAGAAACCTTTTCTTGTTTTTTAGGTAGGCAAGACTCAGTCTATATGCAGTAGTAAACAGCCAAGCCTTTGCCTTGAGCTCATTTACATGATTGCGTTCTTCCCATAGTTTGATGAATGCGTCTTGGGTAAGGTCTTTAGCTCCATCACTATCAGAGATCATTTTTAGTACGAAGCGGTAAATGCTTTCTGTATTTGCTTTTACGATATGATTATAGGTGCTAGCTTGCATCAGTAGTGTGGGTTTTAGGTATGTTTGTGCTTATTATCATTTTTGTATATAGGTATACTATATTTGTCAATGGGGACAAATTGAGGGTATTCAGAATCGTTATCCTCATGTGAACGTTCATTTTTATATTATTTTTTTGATCAGTAAGGGCTAAGTTATTGAATTATCCAGTACTTTCTCTTAACTTCTTGTTGGTTTCTTATTTGAATAAAAGTATGGTAGCTACCAATTACTTAAGCAATGAGGTATTTGGGCTTACAATTGTTAACAATAAAATTAAATATTTGTCGGTTTTGATCTCAGCTCTAAAAATTGTCTAGCCCTAGTTTACATTTATTTATATTTGCAAAAATATCCATTTTATAAAATGAATATCAAAAAAATAGCAGGAGCTGCCTTAAACCAAACCCCAATTGATTGGGAGAATAATACCAATAACATCAAAGCTGCCATTGAAGCTGCGCGTAGTAATGGGGTCGATATTCTACTGCTGCCAGAACTTTGTATCACAGGCTATGGGTGTGAAGATCTCTTTTTGAGTGATTGGCTTTATGAAAAGGCATTTGAAGTTCTTGTAGGACTCTTGCCTTACTCTGATGGTATGGCCATTAGTGTGGGCATTCCCATAAAACTAAATGGTGTAAACTACAATACAGCTTGTGTCATAAAAGATCGCCAGATCTTAGGGTTCACGGCTAAACAGTTTTTGGCTAATGACGGTGTTCATTATGAGCATAGGTGGTTTAAGCCTTGGCCTAAAGGGCAGAAAACTACATTGTTTACACCTATAGGGGAGTATCCATTTGGAGATATTCAATATACAATAGAGGGTGTAAGTGTTGGTTTTGAAATCTGTGAAGATGCTTGGCATGAGAGCGATCGCCCAGGGATTCGTTTGGCAGAGCAAGGCGTACATTTGATCTTGAATCCAAGTGCTAGTCATTTTAGTTTTGGGAAAACGGAATTGAGGGAAAAAGATGTGGTGGTAAACGCCTCACGAAGATTTGATTGTGTTTACCTATATGCCAATTTGTTAGGGAATGAAGCAGGTAGAATAGTCTATGATGGTGAAATCATGATTGCTTCAAAAGGAGTTTTGCTCAAGAAAAACAAAAGACTATCGTTTGAAAACTTCAACTTGATTTTTGATGAAATAGACTTCGATACTTTGGTGAGTACCTCCTCCCCCAAAAATGCTGATTTCAGTGATAAAAATGAGGAATTTCCTGCAGCATTAGCACTAGCACTTTTTGATTATATGAGGAAAAGCAGGAGCAAGGGCTTTGTCCTTTCTCTCAGTGGCGGTGCCGATTCATCATGTTGTGCAGTTATGGTTTCTGAGATGGTCAAAAGAGGCTTGTCGGAGTTAGGCTCAGAGCACTTCATTACTAAGGCTGGAGTCCAAGCACTTTTTGCGGACAAGAATTTGTCGTCGCTCTGTTATGAGGATATTATGCCTCTATTGTTAACAACCGTATATCAATGGGCGGCCAATTCAGGTTGGGATACTTTTGACTCTGCACAGGGCTTAGCCAAGGATTTGTCTGCTAAGTTTTACAGTTGGCGGATAGACAAGGAAGTGGCATCATATACTGATACAATAGAAGTGTGTTTACAGCGTAAACTTTCTTGGGATACAGATGACGTAGCCTTGCAGAATATCCAAGCACGAAGTCGCGCTCCCATTGTTTGGATGTTGGCCAATATTAAAAATGCCCTACTCCTCACCACCAGCAATAGAAGTGAAGGGGATGTAGGGTATGCAACTATGGACGGAGATACTTGTGGGAGCATCGCACCCATAGCAGGAGTAGAGAAGGTATTTGTGCAACAATGGTTACGTTGGGCTCAAGTCCATCTTGGGTATGAAGGCTTAACATTTGTGAATGCACTGACCCCGACAGCAGAATTAAGGCCTGCTGATAAAGCACAAACTGACGAGAAAGATCTCATGCCCTATACTATTTTGGCTGAAATAGAAAGGGAGGCTATTCGCTTTTGGCATAGTCCAAGGGAGGTGTTTATGAACATCAAGAAAAAGCAGTTGTGTAATGATGAACAACTCAAACAATACATCCATAAGTTTTATAGAATGTGGAGTAGAAATCAGTGGAAAAGGGAGCGTATAGCACCTTCATTTCTTTTAGATGATTTTAATGTAGATCCTCGTACATGGTGTCGTTTTCCCATTCTAAGTGGTGGATTTGAGGAAGAATTAAAAAGCTTATAATTTAAATATATTTATTAAAAATTACATTTGTCTAAAAAGCTAGATCTCCCCTGCTTGAGGGGAGATCTAGCTTTTTTATGGACCCTAATATTATTTTATATCAGTACTTTCTTTTTTGTCGGTATTAAAAACCAATTTGTCATATTTTTTTTATAGAAATTTATGGGCTTTATATCTTTTTGTGGTTTTCGAAGGTTTTGCAAATGCCGCTATACGTTTTAGTCTCAAGTTGGTTTAAAAAATATTACACATTGTTTGTTTTTGTAGCGATAGAATATTTATATTTGTTGTTGAAAAATTAATATTTTTTTTAGAAATGTTTAAAAAACTGCTAGTACCCAAGTTACGAGGTCATTTTTCAAGGAAAGATTGGCTCAAGGCAATGTTTATCTTGGTTGGAGTGGGAGCTTCAAACGGATATTCACAAACTACGGACTCCACTACTATTATTAACGAGCCGAAAGATCAAGTAGAGGCGCCAGCCACTAATGGAAAAGTTATCACTGGTCAAGTCCTTTCAAAGGCAGACAATTCCCCGGTGGTAGGAGCTATTGTGTTTATCAAAGGCACAAACGTAGCTACAGAGACAGATGAAAATGGTAACTACTCCATTACTGTCCCTGCAGAAAGCGCAAATGGAACATTGGTAATTAAGTATGATGACGACTCTACTACAGAGTTGCCATTGGCTACAACTACCAATTTCAACGTTCAGAGAGAAGAAGACGTTACGAAACTTGAAACTGTACAGATCATTGGATACGGTACTCAAGAGAAAGAAGACGTAACAGGAGCAATTTCTTCTGTAAAGGGAAGTGAAATCGTAAAGGTAGTTGTTGCCGATCCTGCTCAAGCAATCCAAGGTCGTGTGACTGGGGTAAACGTTACCCAAAATACAGGGGCACCTGGCTCGCCATTGAACATACAAGTTCGTGGTGTGGGTACTATTGGTAACAGCAAGCCACTGTTTGTTGTGGATGATGTTCCTGTTGGGGATATCAGCTATTTGAACCAGAACGATATTGAGTCTATAGATATCTTGAAAGATGCCTCTGCTGCTGCTGTATATGGAGCTAGAGCAGCCAATGGTGTGGTTTTGATAACAACAAAAAAGGGGCATTCCAAAAAGGCAACCTTTGAGTTTAATTATCTTACTGGGGTGTCTAAGGCTTGGAAAAAGTTAGACATGTTAGATGCTAAAGAATGGTCGACTTTAAAAAATGAGGCTTTATTTGCAGCTGGAAAAGCACCTTTATACAATCCTGATACTATGGGTTCAGGAACCAACTGGCAAGATCAAATCTTTAGACAAGCCAAAATGAACAGTTATCATTTGGCGGCTTCAGGTGGCACTGAGAAACTTACATATTATGTGAGTGGTGGTTACTTGAATCAGCAAGGTATTGTAAAAGGTTCTGGATATGAAAGGTTCTCTTTAAACACGAATACAAACTATCAAGTATCCAAGAAATTCAATGTTGGTTCATTTATGAACTTCGCTACTTCAGAAAGGAAAATCGTAAACGATGAAGGGGTTTTTGAATCTGTATTGGCCAATGCTCTTAAAGCGGATCCATTATCTCCAGTGTATTCAGGTCGCGGTCGCGATTCTCTTTATGCTCCAAATAAAACCAATGATGGTAGAAACCCAATGGCAATCATTGCAGCGAGAGACAATAGAGATAAAAATTTAAACTTTATTGGAAGATGGTTTGGGCAATATGAGCTCATCAAAGGTTTGAAATTAAAGACTTCGGTAAGTTATTTCACCAACAACACCACAAACACTAGGTTTGAGCCTTCATTTTTTGTAAAAAACTCTGATGGTCAATTCAGGACAGATACCAACAGGACATTGACTAAGAGTCAGTCATGGAACAATCAGTTGACATGGGAGAACTCCATAAATTACGAGAAGACATTAGCCGAGAAACATAAGTTCGGGGCCTTAGTACTTATGGGTATGCAGAAAAACAGAAGCGAATATTTCCAAGCAGTAAAAAGAAATATGCCAACAAACAACCCTGCAGATCAATACTTTGACCAAGGAAGTGTAGTGTCACAGATCAAAGGAAACGCATCTGAAAACGCTTTATTGTCATACATGGCTAGAATTAACTATGAATATGATAACAAATATTTGATAACTGCAACAATCAGAAGAGATGCATCTTCTCGTTTTCCAGAGGCAAATCGTTGGGGTACTTTCCCTTCTGTAGCAGCAGGTTGGAAAATATCAGAGGAAAAATTCTTTGCTCCTCTTAAGAAGACTATAAGTTTTGCAAAATTGAGAGCAAGTGCGGGAAGGTTAGGTAATCAAAATATCGGTTATACGGATTATCCATATACGACCAATTTGTCTACCGGGCAAAATTACACTTTCAATGATCAAATCGTATTTGGTACAGCTCCAAAGAGTAATGCCAATACAAATGTGACTTGGGAAAAGGTTACAACGACTAACGTTGGGTTAGATTTAGCCTTTTTGAACAATAAAATATTGTTCTCTGCTGATTACTTTACACGTCAAACAAAAGACATGTTGATTAATAAAAACGTTTCATCGATTGCTGGATATGAAGATGCGCCAGTTGTTAATGCAGGTACGATGTTGAACAAAGGGCTTGAGTTGATGGCGGAATACAGAAATCAAGACAGTAAAATAAAATATTCGGTAGGAGGTAACATTACCTTTATCAAAAACAAAGTAACAAGTCTTGATGCAGACGTTCTTGGAGAGTCAGTATCAAACAATAGCGATGGTTATGTACAGAAGACAGTACAAGGAATGCCTATTGCTCAATTCTTTGGATATAAAGTAGACCATATCGTACAAACTTCAGAAGAGGCGGCACAATTAAGGTCGTCTGGTTATCAAGGCCAGGTACAAGCAGGTGATTTCAAATTTGTAGATATCAACAATGACGGTAAAATAGATGCAAACGATAGAACATTCATCGGCAGTCCATTACCGAAATTCACTTACGGTCTTAACGGTACAGTAGCATACAATAACTTTGATTTGTCAATATTCTTCCAAGGTGTTTCTGGTAACAAAATATTTAATGGTGGTAAATTGGCATATGGAAGTTCAGATTTTAGCAATAACTATGGAAAGACTGCTGATATGATTGATCGTTGGACTGGACCAAATACTTCTACCACAACTCCAAGAGTAGTAGATGGTGATCCTAACCAGAATGGAAGAATCAGTAGCTATTTTGTAGAATCAGGTTCTTATTTGAGACTTAAAAATATCCAGTTAGGCTATACCATTCCGGATAAATTCATGCAAAAAGTAAGAATGCAGAAAGTTAGGGTATATGTGGCAGGTCAGAACTTGTTGACTTGGACGAAGTATTCTGGTTTAGATCCTGAAATTGGCGCATCAAACTACAACTACGGAAATGGTAGCAATCAACCGAACCCTCTTGAAATTGGTGTAGATAGAGGTGGGACTTATCCACAAGCTAGGACTTGGCAATTTGGTCTCACAGCAGCATTTTAATTTTTAAACTGTAAAGAAAATGAAATTTAAATATATAGTATTATTAACAGCTTCATCACTTGCAACGCTTAGTTGTGGTAAGAAGTTTTTGGACAGGCAACCCATCGCTACTACGGTAGACGGTACTTACTATCAGAATGATGCCCAATTGATTACAGGCGTCAATGCAGCATACGATCCTTTGAACTGGTATCAAGCAGATGCAAAAGCTTCAAGTACTCCTGTATTTGAATTTATTTGGGGGGATATCTGCTCTGACGATGCTCTAGGTGGTGGTGATAATACCAACGATATAAGATACAGTCAATTAGGTAATTTTGAAGCTACAGCAACCACAAATCAATTAGGTGCTGTATGGAGAAACCAATATGTCGGTATCAGACGTGCAAATGTTATCATTGAAAAGGCTCCAAATGCACCATTGGCAACAGAAACCATTAAGAAAAGGGTAGTTGGTGAAGCCAAGTTTTTGAGGGCATATTATCATTTCTACTTGTATAGAATGTTTGGTCCTGTTCCATATATCGATCATCAATTACAAGAGGATGAATTTGAGCAAGCAAAGCCATCAAAAGATGAATTCTTTACAAAGTTGATTCAAGACTTGAAAGATGCAAAAGATGCGCTTCCTTATAAGTATTCAGGTAAAGATCTTGGAAGAGTTACCAAGGGTGCTGCATCAGGATATTTGGCTAGGGTATTAATGTTCAAGGGTAATTCTTGGGCGGAAGTGCTGAGTGAAACCAAATCAATCATTGCTGATTCGGCTTCGAATGGTTATAATTTGAAAACGCCTTATAATGCTGTTCATAGTATTTCTACTGAATATGGCTCAGAATCTTTATTTGAGATCGGTGCCACCTCTGCGGGGCCAACGGTTGCCAATAGAGAAAATGAAGGTACATATTTCAATAAAATAACTGGCCCAAGAGATCAGAAGGATGATCTTTCAGGTTATGGATTAATTTCTCCTTCGCTTGATTTGATTAACTTCTTTAAGGCGGATAGCCTGATATGGGGTAAAATGGATCCTAGGCGTAAAGCAACTTTTGTGTTATATGGCGATAGCCTAAATGGCAAAAAAGTAGAGCGTCCTGCGGGAGGTAACGATAATGCTTTAGGATACAAAACTAAATATTATGAAAACTTGACCTTGGCAGAACAAACACAAGGTGCTTCTAATATAAGACTTTTGAGAACGGCGGATATTTACTTGATGGCTGCAGAAGCTGCTATTCGTATTGGTGGGGCTGATAATGAGGCTCTTGCATTAAAATATACCAATGCTGTTAGGAAACGAGCTGGAATGCCATTGTATACCACTATTACTCTTGATAACATATTAAAAGAGAGAAGACTCGAGTTTGCCCTTGAAAGTCTACGTTTCTTTGATATTGTAAGACAAGGTAATGCGGGAACCATATTTTCTAAAATTCCAGATACTGAAGGAAAAGGATTTGTGTCAGGAAAAAATGAAGTATTCCCTATTCCTCAAAAGGAAATTGACTTGTCGGGTGGTAAGATTACTCAAAATTCGGGTTATTAATTATTCAAAATTAAACATTGAAAAAAATGAAATATATAAAAATTTTGATTTCGATTATTGCTTTAGCAATAATCGGGTGTAAAAAACGACCAGAGTTGCCTGCTCCAACACCTGCAGACTTCTCAATAACTATTACAAGTATAAGTCCTTCGAAGTTTCCGAATGATAAAAACTTAGTAATTGTACAGAATACAACAGGTTTTGTTTCCAAATGGACATTTGAAGGTGCTAATAAAGAAACTTCGGAAAGAAACACTGATTCTATATATTTTGCAAAGGCAGGAACATATAAAATTAAGTTGCAGTCTGCGTCAAAAGGAGGACTTACCACTACAGAAAAGACGGTAACAATTGCGGAAGATAGTAAGATTCCTGCGGATTTTGAGGTTACGAAGCTTGATGATTATCATTACAAAGTGAAGAACACCACTGTGATATCTGAGAGTGTACTCTGGTATTTTCCTGATGGTACATCTTCAACTGCAAATGAAGACACTGCATATGTAGCGTATGCAGGAGATCAAGCCATAAAATTAAAGGCAGAATTGGTGAAAGGAGTTTTTGTGACTGTTACAAAGATGATCACAATATCTGTAAGTGATCCTAGTAATCCAAACGTGACTGATACAGTACTTGCGCATTTGACTGGTGGGCCTTCTAACCCTAATGGTAAAACTTGGGTGGTAGACAAAGGGTCTAAAAAGATAAACGTAGGTTCTGGTTCGGATATGAAAAGTTCGTACTACAACTGGCCTGATGGGTTTAACGATGCAGGTTTTGTGAATGGAATGTACGCAAATGAGTTTACTTTTAAATACAATCAGGTATATGTTCCCAAAAATCAATTGATTAGCTGTGGAGGACAATTTGCGGATGCGTATTTTGGTATAAAAACGATTACAGATTGGGCAGCTGCTGATGGGGTGAATGGAACTTATAATACTGTAAAAGTTGAAGATCCAAACCATGTAGAATCTGCATTTGTATTTAAGACTAACGATTGGGATTATATTAAGGATAAAACCAAATCGAATACTACTGGTGCTACCATTGAATTTACTACTGGAAGTTATATTGGCTGGTTTGCAAATAATCATAAATTCTTCATTGTAAGCATTTCTGCTACTCAAATGGTTTTGGGACATTATTACAGTGATCATGCTTATGATGATAGTCCTGCGAATAAAAAATTGTCACAAACTTCGTCATATAGTAACTTTAGGACGTTTACGTTTAATGCTAAATAATTAAAAGGTTTTTAGCTTTTAAAATTATTAACAAAAAAGAGCCCGTCTCACGACAGGCTCTTTTTTCATTATGGTGTGACATGTACCTAAATCACATGTACATGTATGGGCTCAGAAAAAGGTCCTTGCCGTGTACCGATCACAGTAGCCACCCTAAACCAATAGTGGGTTCCTGGAGTCAATCCTTTGATGGTAGCTTTAGAAAAGGTAGAAATTGCGCCTTGTTTCCAATTCTCCGCATCAGGACGCGGATCGGTACCAAATTCCCAAATGTAGCAACTGTTTTTGACATGAGGTATGCTGAGTTCTACAGTTCCGGTTTCACCTTGCTTTGCAGTAAACTCTTTGCTGCTACTTCTCGAAGTGTTTTTTTTGAGTTCAAAACCACTGCTGAGTGCCACGGCTTCGTCGGTTTTAGAAGTATACTCTACGTAGCCAGCCAAGAACTTGAGGATCGTCTCTACCTCATAGCGCGCATCAGATACCTTTGTGGTACTCAACTTGTCTCCAATTCTCTGTGCTTTCGCAGCCTTTTTTAATTCCGCATTTGCGGCCTGCAATACCACCAGCTCAGGGCTGGGCTTAGGGAAGTTCAGGTTCCCGTTCATCGAATCATAGATATGATCCGTAAAATCAATGAGTTCCAGAAATGTATAGCTCAACCAATTGGCGGCTATTCGCACATTGCTTTTCATAAGATTAAATCGTCTCTTGAAGTGGGCCGATGCCGCAGCAACTGCTGCGTGTTTACTTCAGAGAGTTATTTGTTAGGAAATACACCAGCTTTGTAGAGTTGTGTCATGTTCTTGTCGAGGTCATTTATTGTAAAACGTTTTAAAAATTATTTTATTGTGTATCGCGTATAATTTTTTAAAATATTTTTTTGACCAAGGGAAATCATCCATCCAAGAATAAATCGAACCATGGAATTTTAAATCCATCCGTCCAAGGATAAATCGAACCGCGGAATTTCAAGTCCATCCATCCAAAAATAAATCGAACGGTAGAATTTTGAATCCATCTACCCAAGAATAAATTGAACGGTGGAATTTTCAATCGATCCACCCAATGATGAATCGAACCATGGAATTTTAAATCTATTCACCCAGGGATAAGTCGAACCGTAGATTTTTAAATCTATCCAGCCAAGAATAAATTGAACCGTGGAATTTTGAATTCATCCATCCAGGAATAAATTGAACGGTGGAATTTTGAATCTATCCATCCAAGGATAAATCGATCCATGGAATTTTCAATCCATCTGGCCAAGGATGAATCGAACAGAGATCCTTTATTTTTGTTACCCCGTTTTATATGTGAACTTGCGAAGCTATTTCTTGCCGTCCCGATTCATCGGGACGGACAAACAGCAATATTCCTTATCGGCTTTAGGCATAAACTCTTTCTTTCGCTGTTTTATTTTCGGCTGAAGCCCAATTGGTTTTTTTTCTTAGACCGTTGGCTAAAGCCAAACGGCAATGAATATCCATTATCCTTGCATGCTGGTTGGTTTGCGAAGCTGTTCTTTGCCGTTGGTTTCAACCGACGGATAAATAAACAGAAAAATCCTTATCGGCTTTAGCCACAAACTCTTCATAAAGCTGTTTTCTTTTCGACTAAAGTCCAATTGATTCTGTATTTTGAACCGTTGGCTAAAGCCAAACGGCAATGAATATCCTATCATCCACATACTGGTTGGCTTGCCAAACTGTTCTTTGCCGTTGGTTAGGTGCCTATAATTCACAGACCGAGGTGAGAAGAAGCATTTTTTGTGCAAAAATTGATTCTATGTCTGTGAATTGTTTGAGTTTATAAATAAAAGCTATTATTTTTGTTTTAATTATTATACTTAATTTTTACAATGCCTAGAATCTTTTACGTCTTTCTTTGCGTCCTTTTAGGGCTATTCCAACCTGTTATTGCTAAAGAACTTTCAGCTCATTCTTCTCAAGAACTTAGGAGTTTGTATGATGAGCTGTATGAAAAGGCAGATGTCGCAGCGTCACTCAGCGATACCGTATCCTCTGATATCATCAAATTGGTCAACAATACCAAATATGCGATTGTCATTTGGGACTCAAGAGTAGAAAAGGATAAGGCTTATTTCAAAGCCATGCTTTCGGTAAAGATACCGAGCAGTAACGAAAGGCTGATGTTTTATGCGGAGGATATCAGTTTCTCTAATGAAGCTGGCATAGTGGGCACTGTAAAGTTGAAACTGGCAGATGATGTAACTATTAAAAAAGGCGATCAAGCCTTACTGACTTTCAAAAAAGACGCAACCTTTGCGCAAATCAACTGTAAAGGGTTTGAAAAAATGGGTTTGAGTATGGACCTAGAACTTTCCAAAAAGTTGGTACTCAAAGAAAAGGCTGATGGCAGCATCGATGACCAGAATAGAGTGAAAACCAGTTTTGCAATAGAGCTTAGCGATTTCAGTGATTTTCTATTGGAGATCAACCTGCCAACTTTTCAGATTAATGGCTTGAAAGATTTTTCCTTTACGGTTTCTAAGGCTTTCTTGGATTACAGCGACTATGCCAATCCTCCTGCGATGAAATTGGACAGTAAGTACGACCCTATTTTTGCGGTAGATTCGCTCTCAAAACTGTGGCAAGGTATTTACATCTCTAGCTTTAAGGTAAAATTGCCCAAGTTTATCAAAAACGATGACAAAAAAGGTCAACGCCTTGAATTGGCTGCCAATAACTTTGTGATTGATGATAAGGGAATTACAGGCGCCGTGGAAGCCAACAATCTTTTGAGTTTAGATAAGGGGAACTTAGGCAATTGGTCATTTTCATTGGACGGGCTGGGCGTAGAGTTGTATAAAAACAACATCATCAAAGGTTCCTTCAAGGGCAAGATCCGATTTCCCATAGCGAAGGATAAAGATACAGTAGGCTATGCTTGTACCATAGGGATGAACAATACCTATAGTTTCGAGGTGAAATACTTGTCAAAAATGAGCTTTCCTATGCTCAAAGCCGATACGGTAAAGTTGAGCTCTAATTCGAAACTCAAAATAGAGGTGATGGGTGATACGGTTAAAATCAGGGCGAACCTCTCAGGAACGCTGTGTATCAATGCGCCTTTGACATCTGATGAGAAGTCTGCCACTAAATTCCGAATCAGGAACATTAAGTTTGAAGAGTTGGAAATAGCCAATTATGCTCCAAAACTCAAGCTTAAAGGTATAGAATACACGACTAATGATACCACCAGGAATCCCGAATTGGCCAAGTTTCAAATCGTCATTACTCGATTGGCACTTTCCGCCACAGCAAAGAAAGTGACTTTTGGCGTGGAACTGCGTGTAAATCTCAATGAAAAATTTGGGGCGACGGGTGGCTTGGAAATGACAGCCAATATTAATCAAGACAAAGACGGTAAAGATAAATATGAGTTTGCCAATCTTACTTTGACCAAGTTTGGGCTCGAAAAGGTGGAAATTACCAAGTTTACCTTGGAAGGTTCCATAGATTTTTTCAGAGAAGACACCACCTTTGGTACTGGCTTTAAGGGTGAAATCTCTATGACATTGGAGCTCAAGAACAAAATAGAGATGAAGGTAGGGGCTATTTTTGGTAAAATTAGACAGACCCGCTATTGGAATGTAGACGCTTCTCTTGAGGGCATTAAACTGCCCATATTCACTGGCGTAAATCTTACTGGATTTGCAGGAGGCGCTTACCAGAGAATGAAGAAGGTGACAAGCTCCAGCAGCGATCTGGCCAAAAGTATTTCAGGACAGTTCTATGAACCAGACTCTACGGCAGGTTTGGGCTTTAAGGCAGGGGTGTTTTTGGCGATACCAGATGAAAAGGCATTTTCCGGGAAGCTCATGTTTGAGATCGCATTCAATGCTCAAGGAGGCTTGAGGAAGATTTTCTTCTTGGGTGAGGGCACTTGTATGGGCAATATGAAAGTAATGGATGGTCCTGCGAAGCTGATGGGTAAGATCAATGATTTTGAAAAATCAGCCAACCTGTCGGCAAGTGGGATAGAAAATGACATTCCGATCATGAAGCATTTCAATGGTATGGATAAAAGTGGCATGGCCAAGACTTTTGGGGGTGATGGCGACAAACCACGTGATGAAATCAAATTGTCGCTTACGGTAGAGTTTAATTTCGAACAAAAGGAGCTGACTGCTAATTTTAAACCCTACATCTCGGTTGGGAATGGTATGATCAAAGGTGCTTATGACGATAACTTGGCAGGTGAGGGTAATTTATACATCGGTCCAGATAAGTGGTTTATCAATGTAGGAACGCCGAGCAACCCCATTAAGATCACAGCCTTAGGACTTGCAGAATTGACTTCGTATTTTATGATGGGGACTTCTATAGAAGGGAGTCCCGCACCACCAGACCAGGTAGCTCAGATCTTAGGGATCAGCCCAGAAAGTTTGGATTACATGAGAGACCTCAATGCGCTGGGCGACGGCAAAGGCATCGCCTTTGGAGCCGCACTAGCCATAGAAACGGGAGATAAGCAATTCTTGATTTTTTATTACCGCATTACTGCAGGTTTGGGCTTTGACGTCATGGTCAAAAACTACGGTACCGATGCATACTGTGAAGGTCGTACGGGCTCGTTGGGCGTGAATGGCTGGTATGCCAACGGCCAAGCTTATGCCTATTTTCAAGGAAGTGTAGGGATCAATGTGAAACTGGCTTTTGTAAGAGGCCGCTATGAAATTTTGAAAGTGAGCGCCGCCGCTATTTTGCAGGCACAGTTGCCCAATCCTTTTTGGATGAAGGGGATCGTAGGAGGGAATTACAGTATATTAAATGGCCTGGTCACAGGGAGCTGTAGACTAGAAGTAGAGCTGGGCGAAAAATGCCAGATCAGGGAGAATGGAGATGAATTGGCAGGTATAGACGTGATTGCGGATATGAGCCCTGCCACAGGAAAGGTAGATGTAAGTGTGTTCACTAAACCGCAAGGGGTATTTAATATACCACTGGATAAGGAGTTTACCATAGAAGATGAAGCCGATGCGAGCAGAACCAAAGTTTTTAGGGCTGTATTGAAGGAGTTCAGCATTATGGACGGAAGCACAGTGCTACTTGGAGAAAACGAGTGGAATAAAGACCATACCACGGTTGCATTTGCAGCCCACGATATCTTACCTCCTAACAAAAAACTGAAAGCCAGTTTGAAAGTCATTTTTGAAGCTAAGCAAAACGGCGCATGGGCTCCCTATAAAAACGACAAAGGCAAAATAGAAGAGGAAGCTAAAGAAATAGAGTTTACGACGGGTGAGGCGCCTGATTATATCCCTTTGGAAAACGTGAAATATTCCTATCCTGTCATCAAACAAAAAAATCTATTTGTGGCGCAGTCTAATAAAGGCTACGTGCAGCTTAAGTTTGGACAACCCTACCTCTTCGACGCCGCAAAATACAAGCAACAAGTACGTTTGATCAAACATGATGGTGACACCCTATACACAGCAACGGCCTATCAGGTAGGAGCCAAGAGGATAGATTTTGCCATGCCACAAGGTCTGGTAAAGAATCAAGTCTATGAGTTTGCTTTTGTGAATACACCAATAGACGACAATTTAAGGATTGATAAAAACATAAAAACCAATGAGAAAGCTGTTTTGAATTCAGGAACAGATTCTCAAAATACAGCATCACTCCAAACGAAATCAGCCGAAGGCGAGCTCTTGAATATAGAAGACAAAGTGCTTTTGAATTTTGGATTCAGAACCAGTGCCTATGATAACCTAGCGGCTAAAATGGCTGCCGTTCAGATCAAGAAAAGTTATTATATGAATGTAGGCTTGGCTTCGGCAAACTGGACTACAGAGTTTAACCAACCACAGGAGGCTTTTGATAAAGCAGAATTAGAAGGTTATGACGAAGAAACGCCTCTTTGGGTTAATAACTTTAATGTGACAAGCATGGACTGGTTTGCAAATTATATGAAACCTTTGGTCTATAAAAACTACCCAAGAGCGGGCCTCTTTACGGTAGACCGTGATACAGCAGAATATGGCTATATCCCAGGTCGGAATGTCAGCTTTACACAGACCCTACCTGTCGATCAGCTCAGTACTTCGGAGTTTTCTTCAGGAACCGTGTCATCGGTTATGGTTGGGATGAAGATCATCGGGAATTTTCACCTCACCATGTTGGACGATTTTCAGCAACTTAGGGACAAGGCCGCAAAACACTTTGCACAAATGGGAGCTAAATCGAGCGCTGCTACCCAAGACTATGAAAATATTTTGACCAAAGGTTTTCCTATGTTTTCTACAGTGCGTAATGCCACCTATCCTGTAGATATGTACTACAGGATGCCCGGTAGCAAGCAATTGACGAAATGTTATACTTATAACATTGTCTTTAAGTGACGATTTTGGTTTGGAAATGAGGTGATTTGATACAAGACATAAGAGTCAAGACACAAGACATAAGAGCCAAGACACAAGACACAAGACATAAGACATAAGACACAAGACACAAGACATAAGACATAAGACACAAGAAAAGAGTTCCGCCTCGGTCTGTGGCTCACAGACCGCCCACGTATGTGTCTCCACAAACGTGTAAATAATGGGGTGTCAGTGAGGACAAGACATTGGCGAGTTAGTAAAAACCTATGAGGTTTTTAAAACCTCATAGGTCTTGGAAGGAAGTATTTAATAAAATAAGTAAAACACAATAATGCAAAATATTAGACACACGATACAAACAAGATCATACCAACTAGTATTTATGAAATTCGGTCAACTGTCTACGCTAAATTGTACTGTGGCCTCATTTGTGTCACCACAAATGTATAAAATCAAACTGTTAACTGTAAACGGTAAACTGTCTACTCTAAACTGTCTACTACTATTGTGTTTGTCATATTCAGGATGGGCACAGAAATCTATCAAACTAGCAGCCAGGCCCATGCCTGATTCAATAGTACTCCGTTGGGCACCCAACAAGAAGGAGGTTTGGAAACAAGCCAATCAATTAGGTTATAAAATAGAACGTGTCACTATAGCCGAAAACAAGAAACTTTTGAAAGTGCTTAAAGTGGAATTGTTAACTTTAGAAGGATTGAAGCCCCAGCCTTTGGCTGCTTGGGAGCCTTTAGCAAAAAGCAGTACTTATGGCGCCATTACTGCTCAGGCGCTATATGGTGAGACCTTTGAGGTGAATGACAAGAAACAAAAAGGCAAGTCAATGATTCGCAAAGCCTACGAAAAAGATCTGGAAACAGAGATGCGGTATTCTTTTGCCTTGACGTCCGCAGATCTAGATGCTCGGGTGGCTCAAGCCTCTGGTTTACGCTGGGTAGACAAATCCGCCAAAAAGGGCACCCAATATCTGTACCGTGTCTATGTCGCTAATTTGGCCACATCGGAGGCCATTGATACCGGTTTTGTATATACTTCTGTAGATGAATACGAACCACTCCCGGCTCCTTTGGAGTTTTCGGTTGCCTTTTTCGATAGTACGGCAGCCCTGAGCTGGAACTATAAGCAACTACAGAAATATTTTATAGCCTATGATATTGAGCGTTCTGTGGATGGTGGAAAAACCTATCAAAAGAGGAACGAGGAACCTTTTGTGCCTATTAATGAAAACGTAAAGAACAAATACGCATTTTACATGGATTCGACCTTGCCCAATATAACGATCTATTATAGGATCAGAGGCTTATCTGCCTTTGGAGAATATGGTAAATACGGTGAAACCACTCAAGGCATGAGCAAACCTTTGATTCATACTGCACCGAAACAAGTGAAGGCGAATGTATTGGGTGGCAAAAAAGTACTCATCACTTGGGAGTTTGAAAAATTTAGTTTATCACAGGTAACGGCATTTAAGGTATATAGAAGTGTGAATTATGAAACTGGCTATACAGTAGTTTCCAAATTGCCGTTAGCCAAAACCGTTTTCCAATTTGAAGACCTCAATCCCTTGCAGGAAGCCTATTATAAAGTGGTAGCTGTGGATCAACAGGGTGCAGAGAAAGCATCCTTTCCTGTATTTGCCCAGAGGGAAGACAATGAGCCTCCTAAGGCACCAACAGGATTTAAGGCCGTATTAACAAAAGAAGGTGTCTTGTCCCTGACTTGGAAAGCCAATTCAGAAAAGGACCTTTTGGGTTATTATGTATACAAGTCCAACAGTAGAAAACAAGAGTATGCAAGAATCACCGATAGTCATATCGAAAAGACCAGCTTTGAAGAAAAGGTGGCCATGAATGCACTGACAGACTCATTATACTATAAGGTGATTGCACTGGATATTCGCTTCAATGAATCCAAACCAAGTGTAGTAGCAGTAAAGAGGCCCGATGTATTGCCGCCAGCACCTATTGCCTTTAAAACCATGCGAGCTGATACTGCAGGAGTGCTTTTGGTTTGGGCGAATAGCCCTAGTAAAGATGTAGTCAAGTACAAACTGAGCAGGATAGAGTATCCTGAAAACATACAAATGTTATTGGCGAATATAAAACACAAAGGAGATACGACCTTGTATGTAGACAAAAATATGCAAGCCAATAAAACCTATAGTTATGAAGTGGTTGCCATAGACGATGACTCCTTAATTTCTGAAAAGACACAAAGTGTACAGTTGCGGAAACATAGTAAGGAACCCGCTATTGCTGCAGCTAAAGTAACCATACAAAGAACCGAGGATAGAAAGAAAATCATCTTGGATTGGAAGAGCAGTGCTCCAGACATCGATTATTGGATCATATACAGAGGTTCTCTAGGCGAAAGACTCTCTCAGTACGAATCTGTGTCTGGTGATTTGATGCATTTTGAAGATAAGGAAATCGAAGTCTCCAAAATGTATTATTACCATATTAGACCTGTTTTACAGAATGGTCAGATGGGGGAATTGAGTGAGAAAGTGGAGGTAAATTGATATGCAATAATAAGGGTAACTAAAATATTTAAGTAATGAAAATGTTCAGGCTTTTTCTGTTTTGTAGTTGTATGTTTGCTATAATGACGTTTGGTCAAGCACCTTATACTGTTTATTATGCTATGGATGAAATGTCCATAAGTTCAACTTCAAATATATCCACAATTACTAAAGACCTTGTGAGTGTGGTTATTGTGAATTCTTCAACACAAAGTAGGGAAAATATACAAGATCCAGATAGTTTAAGTATGGATATAAATGGTTCAAATACCTATTGGCCTAAAATACAAGGAGGATATTTTTATTCAAAAGCGAAACAAAATTTAGGAATAAGAGCTACTAATACTAACCCTAATAAATCGGCTACTAGAGAAGTTGATGTAATAGTAAAGACAAATTATACTGGTTCTTCTACAATGCAACAAGGTTTTAATAGTCCCTTAGCAACCTTTATTGATGAAAATCCAATTTCTATAAATTTTAATAAAACTTATGATCAACCGGGTGATCCCGGAACTAGAGTTTTAAGTGTTTTAATAAGAGGTACTTTTGCTGTTGTCAGTGAACCTAACACTCGTGTAAAGTTAATTTCACCATCTGGGATGGATCCTATGAAAATAACATCCAAACAGATTACTTTGGCTGCTCCTGATTTTATGAAGAATAATTTTATTGACTCAGATATTAGTTGGTACCGTGATGGTGTAAAGGTTGGTACTGGGGCTAATTTGACTGTTATGCAAGACCTTACTATATCTGGATTTTGTAATTTGCATAAATATGAGGCAAGAATAGATAAATTTAATTGGCTTTCAGTGGGTTTATATGTTTTTTTTACCCCCAATCTTCGCTTAGGTACAGAGCTGATTTTAAGCCAACCATTATGCGATATTACTCAAATAGGTGGAAAATCTGATCTAGCCCAAGGTTCATTTATATTGCAAACAGGTGCAAGAGGATTTGCATGGGAATTGGACGGTACCTCGAGGCCTGATCTTCAAAGTGATGAAATTCAAGCTTTAGAGCCAGGAACTCATAGCTTGAAATTTAGTGAGATTTTTCCTGACCTGTCGCGTTCCTGCCCTCAAACCCTCACTGTCTCCATCTCCCCGCCGACCAAGCTTTCCTACAGCCAAAACACTCTCAAAGACATCAACTGCTTCGGGGAGAAGGCCAGCTACGGGATCATGGTGCAGGGCGGCACCCTGCCCAAAGACACCCTTGTGCTCGACAACAGCAGCAAGTTTGTCTCAGATGTGGGAGTCCTTACAACGCTCAATAATATCTCCAAGGGTTCCCATACGCTGGTACTCAAGGACGCCAAGGGCTGTGTGCACGAGAGCCCGATCAGCTTCACGGTCACCGAGCCTCCACAGCTACAGGGTACGAGCAGTGTGGTACAACCCAAATGCTTCGGCAACGACGGACAGCTGAGCCTTGCCGCCACGGGAGGCACGGGCAGCTACACATACAGCTTCAACGGCCAGCCACAGGCAGGCAACACCTACACCGCAAAGGCGGGCACCACGGTTTCGCTTGGCCTCAGCGACAGCAGGGGCTGTACCGCCACGGTGCCGAGCATAACGGTGGACAGCCCCAAGGACTTCAGCTTCGTGCTCCAGTCCCAGAAGGACAACCGATGTGCGGGCGAGAGCAAGGGCGAAGCCCTCACGCTGGCGAGTAGCACGGATCTGAGTTACACTTATACGTATTCGGCTGACAATGTCAACTATTTAAGCAATCCAAGTCTCAAGGGCTTATCCTCGGGGAGCCAGACCCTATACGCCAAGAACAATATGGGTTGTATGAAACAGCTCACTGTGAATATAGGCGCGCCATCGGTGATCAGCCTATCAGTAAGCAACAATAAACCCACCACCTGCTTTGGCGATAAAGATGGCAGCATACAGGTACAGGTATCAGGCGGGGCAGGGGGAAAGACGGTCTGGCTAGACCCCAAGGCTCCCTACAAACCAGTGGCCAATGCCCAAGCCTACAGCAAAGACTTCACGGGGCTCGGATCAGGTAACTACAAGGTATATGCTATGGACGATTCACTGTGCCAAAACACACTGGACTTTAGTATAGGTCAGCAGTCGAACATATACAACAGCATCTCTAAGAGCCAGCCCTCCTGTAGCGAGAGTACCGATGGCGAGATTAAGCTCTCCACCTCAGGAGGTATCGGACCCTACCGCTATAATTGGACAGATAGACCAGCACTCGCCAATGTCAGTAGTCCCAAAAGCTTGGGGGGCGGCATCTATATCGTGCAGGTGCTAGATGCGCTCAACTGTGGGAAGAGAGACACTGTGACACTGAACGCACCCGCAGCCCTGCCCGTACAGTTGGAAGGCTACCCCGTGCTCTGCAAGGGTCAGCGTTTGGAGCTGGATGCAGGTAATCCTGGCAACAGCTACGACTGGGGCTCCGACAACGGGCTGCAGGCCCACACACAAAAGGTGACCGTAACAGAGGCAGGCACCTACTACGTGAAGGTGAGCAACACCTTCGGTTGCACTGGCAGGGACACCATAAAGATCAGCCAGTCCACAAGGAGTTTTGAGCCAGATTTCTTGATGGCTACCCATGCAGTGGTCGATGATATAGTAACGATCATAGCAAACAATAAAGACTTGAGCACCTTAACGCTGGACTGGAAGGCTCCTTCTGGTTCCGTAAGGGTGCTGAGTACTTCTGGCGCTGCTGTTCAGGAATACATCTTTGGGCAGAAGGGGGACTATGAGATCTGGTTGATGGCACAGGATCAGGAGTGTCGTGCCGAGCTCAAGAAGACCATCCATATTTATCCAAAATCGCAAAGGGACTCGCTCAACAGTGCCTTGGGCATAGACGCCGAGCTGTTCAGGAAGGTGGAGCTGTTCCCCAACCCGACCAGTGGTCAGTTTACGCTGAGGGTGGAGCTGGACGAGGCGAGAAGTATGGAGGTCAGCCTCCATAGTCTATCGTCTGGTGCATTGATCCAGACCGTACAGCTGCCCGCAGCAGAGGAACAGGAGCACGAGTTCGACCAGTCGCTGGCAGAGGGACTGTACGTGCTCTACCTCAAGGTAGGCGAGGAGACGGTGTCGCTGAGGCTGTTTGTGGCAGGAGATTTTTAGAGTAAAGAGTAAAGAGTAAAGAGTAAAGAGTAAAGAGTAAAGAGTTTGCCTCGGTCTGTGGCTCACAGACCGAAATCCATGGCCAGAAATAAGACCTATAAGGTTTTTAAAACCTTATAGGTCTATAGAAATGAAAAAGAGCTTTCGGCTTTCAGCATTTCGCTTCAAGCCTTTAACATAACATAAATATTTAGTAATAAGTATGCAATATTTTATCTTTCGTACTGAGCCGAGAGCCTTATGCTTTCAGCGTTTCTCCTTAGGCCTTAAGCCTTCCGCTTTCAACATAAAAATATTCTTATTCACCGTAAACTGTCTACTGATAACTGTTTACGCCCAAGATTTGGATCGTATCGAGCAAAAGGATCTGTTGCGGATCGGGGGTAATGTAGGCACCAGTCAGGTACTGTATTTTAATGAAGGAATTGCAGCCCGTCGTGCGCCCTATACCTATGTATATCAAGGGAATTTGAATCTCGATTTTTTGGGGATTACCAGTACGCTGAGTTTCATGTACACCAATCCCCAGTTTTCGAAAAACATCAGCAATCCTTTCAATACATTCGCCTATCATCCTAAATACAAAGGATTGACCCTGCATATTGGGCGGATCAGTAGCAGCTATTCTCCATATACATTGAATGGTCACTTGTATGAAGGGGGTGGTTTTGACTATGCACCTAAGAAGATCCCAGTAACCATTGCTGCTTCTTTTGGGAGATTTCAAAGGGCTATAGCGCCCGATAGCGCTTTTCTCGCAGATACGACTGCCACTGCGAGCAGTAAGGTGATCACTCCAGGCCTTGGCCCTTCCTATTTGCGTTGGGGCGGGGGCTTTAAATTGGCCTTTACTCCCAAAAGCTTTAAGTTCGGCATCATCGGTTTCAGGGCTTGGGACGATGCCAACAGCCTTAAGAATATACCCTCCAGTTCCAGTCTCAAACCTCAAGAAAACACAGTTGTGAGTATCAATCTCAGCAAGCCAATTTATAAGAGCCTTGCCTTGAATGGTGAGATTGCACTTTCAGCCCTCAATAGTAACAGTCTTGGAGAACAAGATGCCAACAATGGAAATGCACAAACTTTCAAATATATGGGGATGAGTGCCAAACAAGGGAGTGGTTTGTACAAAGCCTATAAAGTAGGTATGGCTTATACAGGTTCGCTCTTTACATTGGGGGTAAACTATGAGCGCATTGATCCCAACTATAAAACACTGGGCAGCTATTTTTTTAACAACGATTTGGAAAACACGACCATAGATTTTTCGAGTCAGCTTTTCAAACAGAAATTAAACGTAAGTACCAACTTCGGGATCCAGCGCGACGACCTGGATCATAAAAAAGCGACCAATATGCGTAGGCTGGTGGGGAGTCTCAATTTGGGCTTTATGGCCAGTCAAAGACTGAACTTCAATGGGAGCTATTCCAATTTTAGAACCTACTCCAATACCAGGGCACTTTCTCAGACTTTAACGGCGTCTCCCAACACCTATATAGATACGCTCCAATACAGACAGATTTCGCAAAATGCCAATGTGGGATATAATTACATCCTATCAAAAAAGGAAAAAGTGAAACAGAATCTGAATGGGAATCTGACTTACCAGAATTCTGCCGATATTCAAGGGGAGGGGCAAGGTGCCCCAGCCAGTCATTTTTATAATTTAACGATGGGATATGGGGTGCAATTCGTGCCTCAGAGTCTAGGCATCAATATTTCTGCGAATGGCTCTCGTAACGATTTTGACAAAAATTCCACTACTTTGTTAGGGCCTTCTCTAGGGCTCAACAAAGCTTTTTTTAAGAAAAAACTCAGAAGTAATGCTTCCGTAACCTATGTAGTTTCACAAAGTACGGGCAATTCTAAAATCCTAACCACAAGGGCAGGTCTGGCCTATACCTTGCTCAAAAGTCACAATTTCTCATTGAACTGCGTCTATCTCAACTCCGATGTGAAAAATGCTAAAAGAGTAGCCTTTCAGGAATATACCTTTACAGCAGGATATTCTTATACTTTTAAGGTGTTTGATAAAACTACTTTAGAGGCAAGACACAAGAGTCAAGAAGCAAGACCTAAGTAATTTTGTAATTTGAAGATGACGGCAATTTGGAAATGTGTCAATTTGAAGATGAAGGAATTTGACTACACAGTGGTCTGTGACACACAGAGAGAAACGCTGTGGCCAGCAATAAGACCTATGAGGTTTTTAAAACCTCATAGGTCTAGTCTACGAAAGCAGAAAGGTTTTCAGCGCCCACATTTCTGTCTCCAAAAACGCATAAAGGGATGGACAAGGAGACAATGTAATGGTCTGTATGTCACAGACCATGGAGTGGAAAGATAAGATTTTAGAGATTAGATATTAAAAATAATAATGAAATACATACAATACCTTGCAATTATAAGATTGAGACAATTACAGGTTGCGGTTAACTATTTACAGAGAACTGTCTTCTCTAAACTCTGGACTCTAAACTCTATACTTGTAACAGTATACTGTTTACTGTCGACTGTATACTCAAATGCCCAAACCCTGCCCGTCAATGCACAAGTTGTGGTAACGCCCCCCTATGCCAATAGTTTGAACGACTACGGTACGGGAAGTAACCTCATGCTGAATCTTTTGCTGAGGGATATGAACACCCCAATGCTAGAGGTGTACTTTGCCATAGAGTTAGAGGGCAGTGCCATCAAACTGAAGACCAGTCCAGCCTTTAGGCCCAGTACTTATGCGGACTTGAGTCCAGGCGTAATGACCACCTTGAGCAATAGTGATCTTCTGGAGTATTTCGACTTGAAAAATCTAGAACTTGAGGGCATGAGCAAAAGCGATTTTGCCGCGAACAGCTCCTTGTTTCCTGAAGGCTTGTATAAGTTTAAGATACAGGCATTCAGTCGCAACACGGGCTTCGCTGTCAGCAATACCGCACAGGCCCTCATGGGGATTTTTAAAGGTCAAGCCCCATTTATCAATCTGCCTTTTAACAAAGGCGTGGTGCGTGTCAACGACTTACAAAACTTCAGCATTCAGTGGACCAATAGAAATTCTGCCAGTTTTTCCGCCAGCAACAGTACAGGCTATAAGTTGGAAATGTGGGAGATGCTCGATCCCTCCCAAGATCCCAATATCATTGTCAACAGTGCCTACCCGCCCATATTGTCGCACTATACCGCGCTTACGACCTATCTGTATGGTCCTTCAGACTATGCCTTGGTGCCAGGCAAAAGATATGCCCTGCGTGTGCAAGCCTTGGATGCCGATGGTCGTGATATTTACCAGAACGGCGGCTATAGTCAAGTAAGCAGCTTTACCTATGGAGAGGTCTGCATGACGCCTACGGATGTAAAAGCCGTTGCCAGTCAAGACCAGATTCTATTCACTTGGACAGGTACCGCTGGTACGGGTGGCTTTCAGGTGAAATACCAAATGGCTAATGGTGCCTTTGAAGAAAAGACGGTATATATGAACAAGTATATCCTCAAACCTGTAGTGCCCAATGCGGAGTACTTGTTTCAGGTAGCCACCCTCTGCGATGGGGGACGTGCCAGCGACTATTCCACAGCCATTTCTACACGATCACAACCTACAGGCAATAACAATCAGGCCAAGTGTGGAGATCCTTTGCCTAAGGTAGATCTGAAAAATACCAAACTCATCCCCGAACTCAAGCTTGGAGATGTGTTCAAAGCCTATGACTTTGAAATCAAAGTCACTCGGATTGATAATAACGATAACACTAAATATGCAGGCGAGGGAACCACACAGGTGAAGATGTTGGGCAACCTCAACATTGTGGTGAATTTCAAAGATGTCAAGATCAATACCGATTACCAAATGTTGGAGGGGCGTGTAGACTTACAACAAGAACCCTATGTACTCAGCGATGAAAGTGTGAAGGACTTTTTGGACGACGCTCAGGAAACTAAAAAAAGAGCTACTGGAAACGACGATGCCAATGCGGATAATATCACCGTTGACGCTGTCATAGGTTCGGTGACTTATAATGAAACCACCAAGCAGATTGAAGTGAAAGATGCCTCTGGTACTGTCATTAAAAAACTTACGGCTGGCAAAAACTACAGCATCAAAGACAAAGACGGCAACCAATACTTGGTCTCGGAAGACAATAAAATCACCAAAGTTCCACCTAAAGGCGCTACTGCTACCAGTAAAGGTACGGCGCCCAAGATCCAAGGGGGCGAGAACACTGATATGTCTTTTGGTGATAACCAGCCCATCATTATTTTTGTCCCAGCCAGTGATCAAGTTTATGCCTTCGACACCAAGGAACTCAAGACCAATTCCGAAAGCCAATATGAGTATATCGTAGGCCCCAGTAAGTCCTATTACTATGTGCCTTGTAAGTCCATAGCGGCGGCTGGTGCAGACAAGGTGGTAGCGAAGTTGCAGGTCAATCCCACTTCGGTAGATCTGAGCAAGATCAAGTTCAAGGACCATGAAGGTAAGGTGTACAATGCCTCTGCCAATAGTACAAATACGGAATGGACGGTAGATCTTGTAGGTGCCTTACATGGGCATGAGTACGCTTTGTTTCCTTACTATACCGATGCTACCGGTACGGATGTGCTGTGTGGCAAGCTCAATGTTTTTTCATTTGACCAGTTTAGCGTCAAAATCAAGTTCATACCTCTCAAGGGCCACCAACCCTCTGGTTTTGACAAAGACAATTTGCAGAGCTACCTCAACAAAGTATACCAACAAGCCAATATTAATTTTGAGCTGAGCGTCGAAGCGTCCTTTGATACCACTACGACTTCCTTGAGTGTGGATCACGGTAAACTGATGGATTATAGTTCGGCGCAGGTAGATCTCATCAATGCATACATTACCAAAAATGGTGAAGCGGAAGACAATACGCTCTACCTGTTTATGTGCAAAGAGACCAGCTCGAGCAATGTAAAAGGCCATACCCCTGTCAACCGCAGTTATGGTTTTCTCTTTGGCAATGCCGATGACCGCACCATCGCCCACGAGATCGCCCATGGCTACCCCTTGGCGCTCGAGCACCCCTTTAGCGATATAGGCCACAGCACCGACTACAACAACCTGCTCTCTTACAATACCTCCACAAGCTTAAGTTTCAAACAGTGGCTCCTCGCGCATAACCCTCCATTGAAGATTAGGTTTGGAATCAATCAAAAGGAAGCAGAGAGTAGAAGATCTGCAGATAACTCGGCCTTTGTAGCGGAAATACTGGATAAAATAAAAGGAAGTAAAAATTATAATATTGATTATCTTAACAATTTGAACAATAAATACATAACTATTGATTTGGTTGCCTTATGTAGAAAATATGAAATCGAAAATAGTACGGTAATTGCCAAGAATATGGAATTTAATAGGGTGAATTTTGATAAGATTACTATTGGGGGAGTAAATGGCCTTAATGCATCTATTACTATTTTTGAAAACTCGATTAGAAAAACAATTGTAAAACTTTCAGAAAACAACATTAGTAATGTATTGGGTATTTATAACTATAACAGAACAAGTAGATCTTATGATTCAAATCCGACTTTGCTAATTACGGGCTATGATGCGCTTTATACCAACTTTCAAACTGAAAATGATAAGACTAAAAAGGGACAAGAATTCTTGTATGATTATTTAAATAGTATTAATAGTACTTTAAGTGTTGAATATGGAAGATTGACTTTGTTTGTAAATGGGTATAGGAATAATATGGATTTTACTGATATATGGAGAGCTCTAAAGGAATATAACAGTTTACTTTCTGAGCATAAAAATACTACAAATGATGTTTATCACAATATTGACTTTACGAACTATTGGGGAGAAATTGATGATAAGTTTTCAGAAAGACTCACTAAGAAATTTTATACTTACAATGCTGTATATGCTGATGGTCACATGGATTTGACTACTTCAAATCATGTTGCTAAAGACGGCTTAGTCTCATCTAGTAAAATCAAGTTTTTTGCAGGATTGATCACATCATCGTGCGCGCAACCAGATAATTCTGTAGGGGAAGGAGCAAGAAGTTTTTATTCAGAATACAAATCTTGTTTATCTGCAAATGTAATTTTAAAAAGTAAGTTGAAATGTGGGGCAATAGTGGCGACTTATAATGCTTTGCCAGCTCCTCTTAAAACTGCGTTAGCCACTTGTGAAGGTCCTGTAGGAGACGAAAGTAAAGTGGTTTTAGATGAAGAGCCAAATGTAGCGGGCTATAACAAACGATTCGCAGAAGGGAGGAAGGCTGGTCAGAACCTCATCACCAAAATGAGAAATTATGAGATCCCGATAGGTAATAACAAAAGTGTTACGATAGACGTTGTCGCACATAGTATGGGTTTTGCGTATTCTATGGGAATGATTGATTTTCTAAAAGGACAAAAGGATATTAATGTTTCTTTTGGGCGGTTTTATATTCTGGCTCCAGAAAATGCCTGTTCTGGGGTTGATGTAACAAAACTGGGTTTTGAAGAAGTCTGGCAATATGGCTCAGATACTAGGACAGGTAAAGACAAAAAATACGAACAGGATGGTATTGCACCACAATGTGCAGCGAAGGGCTTGGACTGGGATCATGGAAGAGTTCCATTTCAAGGAGCACAGGAGCTTAAGAATTTTCTTGATGCACACTATTCGAGTAGTTATGGGTGGATATTTGATAACTTAAAAAAGGGAGCTCAAGGATATGTTGGTCAACGGTAAGATTTTATTATTAGGCTTATTGGTTACATTTGGTTGTAAAAAAATAATCAATGATGAACTTCATCGAGACGAACTGTCACTTTATGGAAAGAATAATTTTAATACCTATAGGGATTTGTATGAACAAGTTGGTGATAGTATAAGATCTTGGATTAGTGATAGTTTAGTGAATGTAAGGCCTGTTTTTTATAATACTTCTTGGAGGGTAGACAGCGTGATCTGTTTTAACAAAGATTCTACTCGAATGTATACGGCTATTTGTGAAAGACATACTGCTCACAAGGACGGTAAGGTTGATTTTATTACAGAATTGGGAGGTGCGTATATAGATGATCATTGGTATTTTCTTGTCGGGGCATCTAATTTAATTGATCGGGTTGCTTTTCAGGACAGTATATACGCGCCACTTACTTTTGAAGAACTCAGCATTATTGCTCATTTGAGAGTTTTGCCAAATTATGTAAAGGACAGTGTGACGGGCAAATACAGTTTTAGCGAAGCCTTTTTTGAAGAAACCTTTTACAAGCCTTTTGATTACCTATGTAAAGGGCATAAAAATCGAAAAGCTTGTTGTGATAGCGTTTGGTTGGACAAGGTAAAGAGCTTGCATTCGAAAAAAATAAAATCAGAAGAAGTTGATGATTTTAAGTTAACGATGAATAACAGTATACGGCCTCCGGAGCCTTGGCATCCCAAAAGAGATTGGTGGGAACGCTGGACAGATCCTTATAAACCAAAAATGTTTGGTAGGAAAACCGAGGATGAACCTTTGAAGTGATGGTACAGCAGTTTTTCGTTAAAATAAAAGAATTACTGCTGTTGGGAGTTTTCCAATTTTTATAATTAATGTTTCTACCCAATAAACTTACTGTTTCGCAAATAGTCTTAAACTTTGTTACAGAAAGAGACTCTAGCGTGCTGTTAGAGGTCAAGAAACAGGGAACAAGTCCCGTAGGAACGATATGTCGGTAGAGAATTATCTCAACACCAAACACCGGGTTGCGTAGCAACGATATAGCTTTATATATAGAAATCTGGGGCACATCGTTTTCTCATCACCATAACTATGTCGCTTTCCGATACTCGAACAATCTCTATTGTTTTGCCTCATTTATTAACTGTGAACTATGTAACTAATAAGAATAAATATATAACTCTCTTTAATATGTTCCTGAGCATATTTGTCGTAAGATATAAGGTTGAAAATGAAGCTGTATATAAAGTACATGGTGAGCAATTGTTGCAAGCTAATGGTGAAGGAGGAGTTTAATAAATTGGGGATTAAAATATCAAGCATTGAGTTAGGGGAGTTAGAGGTACAACAAGAAATAACCATGAGCCAGTTTGATGAAATTAGAGCGGCTCTATTAAAAAATGGACATGAATTGATGGAGGATAAAAAATCCATTCATATCGAAAAAGTAAAAAATGCAATTATTGAAATGATTCATTATTCTGACGAACGGCCAGAAGTGAAATATTCTGAATATTTGAGCAAAAAATTGGATTGTGACTACACGTATTTATCTAATCTAACCTCAATTCGGGATAAGGAAAAACATGTATTGCTTATATCTTTTTGTTTATG
>CAMFLX010000035.1 GCA_945957555.1 uncultured Cytophagales bacterium | reverse complement strand
GACCAATGGGCGGCGGCGGCTAAGGCTGCTGGAATGAAATTCGCAGTATTAACCACAAAACATCACGATGGCTTCGCGCTTTGGCCTACAAAATACGGCAAGAAAAATAAATTCGGTACCTACCAAAATGTAATGTATAGTAGCTACAAACAAGATGTAGTGAAACTATATGTAGATGCATTCAGAAAAGCAGGAGTAACACCTTGCTTATATTTCTCTATTTGGGATAGAACAGAAGTCGTAGACTCTACACATTTCACTCAGGAAAATTTAGACTTTATAGTTGGCCAACTTACCGAACTATTGACAAATTACGGAGAAATTCCATTTTTAATGTTTGATGGATGGACATGGCAAATGGGGCACAATAGAGTACCTTATCAATTAATTAGGGAAACTGTAAAAAAACTCCAACCCAATTGTCTTATTGCCGACCATAATGGTCTTACACAGCCATTCGAAGAAGATATATTAAATTTCGAACATTTCGAAGTTCCAAATGGGAATAAATTTGCGGCTACTAGGGGCATGCCTGTATGGCCAAAATGGTTTTGGCACCCTGCATATCCCACTACTGCACCGATATCGGCAGCTTCAATTTCGAGTAGACTTAGCTCTTGTCAAGCAAATTGGGCCAATTTATTGTTGGATTGCCCACCAAATCGTGATGGGGTATTGGATGCCAACCTAGTAAGCGTACTCACGCAGGTTGGTAGTATGTGGAAAATAAACACTACAAGGGGTACACTGCCAGTCCCAGAGGTACAACTTGAGCATCCTGTAAAGCCTGTCGCGATCACGGCCAGCAGCACCTCAACGAGCACCAAATTATCCTCTGCTATAGATGGTATGAATGATTTTGTGAGCGGGGTAAACATACAATCACTTTGGCAATCAAATGCCGCCCCGAGCACCTCAAATCCTCAATCAGTAACATTAGATTTTGGAAATATTTATAGCAACATCGAGTTACTAGAATATATGCCTACACAAAGTAGAACCACAGGAAACGATATAACAACAGTGTCTACCATTGGCAACATAACATCATATAACGTATATGTCAGTACAGACAATAAAACTTTTACTAAAGTTGCCACTGGGACATGGAAAGCAGATGGTTATATCAAAAAAGTAAGATTCAACCCTTCCAACGCTAGGTATATAAGATTAGAAGCTACAGCTACAAATGGTGGCGGTCCAGCAATAATTAGTGAAGTTGACGCTGGCGGAGTATCAAACATACCTACAGTAGTATCGGTTATTACAAGTACAGATGATGACTCCGAAAACACCTCTGAAAGTACACATTGTACCCCTAACCCTTATTCTACAGATTTTTGTATTCGAACTAAAGGTGCATTCTCATACCAAATATATGACTTAAAGGGCAACTTAGTGGAACAATCAAATGGAGAGAATGAAATTCGCACAGGCTTAAGCTTAAAACAAGGATTGTATTTGGTTAATATACGGGATGATAAAGGTAACAAATTCGTGAAAGTCATTAAAGATTAACAAAACCCAAAGCTCGTCATTCAGTAATTAATTACTAATGACGAGCCATGTTCACAATTAAAGAAATCGTCTTTGTCTGATCAATGCGACAAAAAATTTATTTTTATAGAAGGGAAATTTGAAAAAAACATCCATATCCAACAAAACGCAACAGTACTCATCAATTGACTATCCACAAAAGAGAAGAATTCAATTCCATACTTTAGAATACTTTCCCGTTTTGGGAATACAATAAGAAGCAGCACCATTGATTGTCAACAACTTAAATAATCGGCATGGTAATGGCATTATAAAGATCATTACATACTACAACAATATGACACGTATATTCTTTAAAACACCCATCATGCCAGTATCTCAAATAATAGAGGAGATCAGAAAAACATTAGAATACTTTGGGTTTGCAAAGGCGGAGCCGATTATTAAACTACAGGCTATTCCACTGATAGCCCCAAGAAGAAATGCATTTTAGAGATTTTAGTCGGGAATAGGTTTATGATATAAAGAGGCGGACTCATGGTCCGCCTTTTTTATTTTTATGATTTCGTTTAACGAGAAGCCATAGCGCGTTCTATTTCTTCCACCGTAGTAGCCACATTAGGCATGAGTTCCTCGTTGCCACTTTCTGTCACTAGGATATCGTTTTCGATTCGAATACCGATACCTTCCTCTTTTATATAAATACCTGGCTCTATCGTAAGTACCATCCCTTCTTTGATAGGGGCATTTTTATGACCAACATCATGTACGTCAAGTCCCAAGAAATGTGAAATACCATGCATGAAGTACTTTTTATAGAGTGGCTGTTCTGGATTTTGCTGCTCCACCTCTGCCCTATCCAATAATCCGATTTTAATCAGTTGCTCCTGCATAGTATGTACTACTATTTTATCATATTCTTCAAAAGTACGTCCTGCCGTCAAATGCTTCCTTGCCACATTGTACACTTCCAGTACGGCATTATAAACATCCCTTTGCCTTGGAGAAAACTTACCGTTTACAGGAACCGTACGCGTCAAATCGGCATTGTAATTGCCATATTCCGCACCAAAATCCATGAGCAACAACTCCCCATCGGCACAAGCCTTATCATTATCAATATAATGTAATACACAGGCACTTGCGCCTGAGGCAATGATAGGCTCATAGGCATGCCCACGACTTCCATTCCTAAAGAATTCGTGACTGATCTCCGCCTCTATCACATACTCCAATACACCTGGCTTTATCATTCGCAAAACTCTCTCATAAGCCTTTTCTGTAATCTCACAAGCCTTTTTAAGTTGCTGTATTTCAAGATCACTCTTGATCATCCTCAGTTCTTGCAATATGGGTGCTGCCCTATGATATATATGCAACGGATATTTATCCTTACAATAGTTAATAAATCGTTGGTCACGAGTCTGTACTTCATTGCTACTCCTAGCGTGTTCATTGGTATTCAAATAGATCCCTTCTGCCTCAACCACCAAGAGGTTAAACACACTATCAAATTGATCCGTCCAATATATTGTCTCGATACCAGAAAGGTTCTTGCCTTCTTCCTTGGTAAACTTATGTCCTTCCCAAACTTCTATCAATTCGCTGGTCTTCCTAAGGAATAATATTTCTCTGTGTTTTGGGTTTTTAGCATCTGGAAACAGCAATAGAATGGTTTCTTCTTGGTCTATCCCACTCAAATAGAATAAATCGTTATTTTGTCTAAACTTCAAATGACCGTCTGCATTAGTGGGTTGTATATCGTTAGCATTGAATATTGCCAATGAGTTAGACCTCATACTTTTTACAAATCGAGCCCTATTATTAACATATAGCTCTTTTGAAATGGGTGTATAGCGCATGTGAATTTAAAAACTTAAAGATATGAAATTTGAAGTCAAATACACAAATGGAATAATGACCAATAGATTACTTAAATTTTATGCATTCCTAAAAAGAGACACTAGCGCCTCTTTAACACTTCCATCAAACCAGTGATATCCATATCTCGCAAAGCTGGGAAATTAGCGACTCTAAAAGTATTTTTGGAATATGCTCCATAACCTTTACCTATAATAAAACCCGCTTGATCGCAATTTTTTGCTAGCCTTGAGATTTTCTCCTCCTCATAGCGCACCGCAAGCACAGTATCAGATGCTACATTGATATTTTCAACGAACAATGTATAACCATTGGCTTTAAAAAATTGACGCCAATGCAACGCTCTTTCTTTAATAATTTTGTCGATTTCTAAAACATTAGGTATATCCTGTACTAATCTCGACAACAAATATATATCCAAAACATTTGGAGTATAAATAGTCTGATAAACACTCGCCTTTTCATACAATTCCACCACATTGTTGTATTGACTTTGATCAACCACTTCAAAATATTCTTGCACTTTGGGAGAGAGCAATACTACGCACAACCCCGCTGGAAGCCCAAAACATTTCTGAACTGATGCAAACCAAATATCAGCATTATTGAAATCAAGGTATATTCCAGCCATAGAAGAGGTAGCATCTACAGCCAGTAATGCATCTGGATATCGAAGTCTGAGCTCTGCTATTTTTGCATTACTAACCTGGGTAGTATTAGAAGTTTCATTTTGGCAGACACATATCATGCCTCTTTTGAAATCAAGAAAGGTTTTGAGTTCTTCTTCCAAACCAAAACTACACGAAACTGTACTTGAATTTATTTTTGTATTGATCTGGCTCCACTTTTCACCAAAGCTGCCGTTGTAAAAATTAAGTATCGGAACCTTTTTAAATGAATTGGCCAGGCTTCCCCAAACTTCTGTTGCCGAGCCCATAAACGCAAGTTTATAATCTCGGGGTACTTGCAACTTAGCGAATAAGATAGTACTCAAGTTATCAACCATTTGAATAAAGAAATCCGACCTGTGATTGTAACCCGTCACATTCTTACTTATTGCGTCCTGTAAATAACGCCCTACTTTAGGATATACCTGAGAAGGTCCAGGATAAAACGATATCTTGGGATGATTGGTCAATGGATTATCTATTATGCCACCCCAATAAAGTGGAGTTACTATTCAAAAAGTCTTCAATGTATCTTTTAGCCAATAAACAAGATTTATGCAATGTATAACCCTTTGCCAAATTTGACAAAATAGCCGAAGACAACACACAACCAGAGCCATGTTTCGGATACTTTACATGTTGCTTTGATTTATAGCTAAAGGACTTCTGACCTCTTTTTACAAATAGGGTATCATAACCTAACTTTTCTGTTCTATGTCCCCCCTTAAGAAAAACATGACAGTCTGCCGATAGTGTGGATGCCCCCTCAATAGGATCTTGGTCAGGAAGGAGCAATTTAATCTCTTCCCAGTTAGGGGTGATCATAAATAGCTTAGGTGCAATCGTGCGAAACTTATCACAATTGATTTGCTCACTAAAACTCTCCTTAGCAGCAGTAGGCTTTAAGATAGGGTCAAGAATAATTTTCACTTTAGGATTTCGGAAGACGAGATAATCTACCAGTCTTGTCAGTACTTCAAAATCTTGAATCAAACCTACTTTTACCCAATCAATTTTATATTTTTCAAATAATGGATCCAACTGCCTTTGTATTTCCTCAAAAGGAAGCCATTTAGTACCCACATATAAACTTTCATGTTGGTATGTGACTGCTGAGACAACCCCAAGACCCATAACTTTTTGATTCTCAAAAGTCTTAGCATCAGCCAAAACACCAGCCCCACCGCTAGGATCAAAACCCGCTACCGACAAAACATATTCTAATCTTCTAGCCAATAGATTCTATAGTATTTAAAACTTCTTTGTACTGACGAACTGGGTCATCAGAATTCCACACAGCCCCCAACAATATGGCACCGTCAAAACCCATCTCTTTTACTAATGCAATATTATCTTTTGTGATTCCTCCTAAGGCATACACATTGAGCCCATCTCTTTTTACGGATCTAAAATTAGACAATTCATCCTTTTTACCCCTATATCCTTCCTTTGATATACTGTCAAATATTGGGCTCAAGGTCACAAATTCGTAATAATCCTCAACCGATTCAAGCTCTTTTAGGAAATGAACGGGTTTACTTAATGAAAACGATTTCACTCTTGAAGTGTTAATCAGTGTTTCGACATTAAGAGGGTGGGCTTTTTCTAAATATTTCTTTGTAAAATGAATACCTTTTAAATCATACTTAGCTAATAAGTCGTAGTGACTATGAATAATAAGATTTTGGTGTTTTTGAGGATCGATATTCAATATGAGATTTTCCAGAACGTATTTTGGAGTGCTTGGCTTCCTTATATGTAATTGCACCAAACCATTAGCCAACAAATCGTTCAAGTAATAGATCTCATCCTTTATATTGCTTTCTGCACTATAAACTATGACTTTGAATTTATCCATAAAAGTAAATCCTACCCTTCATAATAAAGGGTAGGACTATTATAATTACGCAAAATTCAATTTACCCGATTTGATCAATGTCTGATCCCTATCTGGTCCAGTGGAAACCAAATTGATTGGTTTATTCAACAATCTCTCCAGATATGCTACATACTCTGCCAATTCTGAAGGAATTGCATCAAAGTCTTTACACTTGGATATATCCTGTCTCCATCCTTTCACAGCCTCATAATAAGGCTCTACCTTTTCAGTACACATATCGTAAGGTACCTCATTGCTAAGTTGCCCCTGGATATTTTTATATTGTGTACATACTTTGATCTCTTCAAAAGCATCTAAAACATCTGCTTTCATCATTAATAGCTGAGTGACACCGTTAAGCATGATTGCATAATTCAATGCTGGAATATCGATCCAACCACATCTCCTTGGTCTTCCGGTAGTAGAACCAAACTCACGACCTCTTGCCCTTATGTTCTCGCCATCCTTATCAAAAAGTTCTGTGGGGAAAGGCCCACTACCAACACGGGTGCAATATGCCTTAAATATCCCAAATACTTCTTTGATGTGACTAGGCGCAATACCCAAACCAGTGCATGCACCGGCAGTCATTGTATTTGAAGAAGTCACATATGGATAAGAACCGAAATCAATATCTAATAATGAGCCTTGTGCGCCTTCAGCCAACACTGAATTACCTTTACTTAAAGCATCATTAATAAAATATTCACTTTCTATCAACTTGAAATTCCTTACTTTCTCTACAGCGGTAAAGAATGCATCTTCCATAGGTTTAAGCGCATCCACTCCTTCAGACAAGTAATCAAACTTGTATTGCTCAAGGATTGTTTTATGTTCATCAACCAACTTATTGTACTTGGTCTTGAAATCTGGACTCAACAAATCCCCTACCCTCAATCCTTTCCTAGCGATTTTATCAGAATAAGTAGGCCCTATTCCTTTTTGAGTAGAACCAATCTTTGCATCTCCTTTTGACAACTCATAGGCCTTGTCCAAAAGTCTATGCGTTGGTACGATTAATTGTGCTTTTTTGGATATATATAGATTCTTAGTCGCATCAATACCTTTCTCCGATAACTCCTTGATCTCCTTATTTATAAAAGTAACCACATCGAGTACAACCCCATTCCCAATCACATTTTTAATCTTCTCATGGAAAATACCAGAAGGAACCTGATGCAAAACTTGTTTTATACCATTGAATTCTAGAGTATGACCAGCATTGGGACCACCTTGAAATCTAGCTACAATATCATAGTTCGGGGCTATTACGTCCACGATCTTCCCTTTGCCCTCGTCGCCCCACTGCAGGCCTAACAATACGTCTACCGCCATTATATTGAATTATTTTAAAGCTGCTTCAGCTTCGTTTAAAGAATTATATACTTGAAATACTGAATCTAATTTAGTTATAGCTAGCAATTTTTTAATTTGATCACTGGGATTAAACAATACTAGCAAACCTCCCTTGTTCTTTACCTTCGTGTAAGAAGTGATCAAAACCCCAATCCCTTGCGAATTGATGTAACGAGCCTCAGACAAATCGAGTATGAATTTTGTATGTTTGTTGCTATTTAAATTTACATTAATCAAATCTACCAACTCCAATCCCGTATTCTCACCCAACAAATCCCCTGAAAGCGATACATGTACTATATCATTGATCAACCTACCCTGAACACTCATCTTTATTTAGATTTTTTGTTTTCACATTTTTCCTTGTTACATGCCCCATACAATATTAATGAATGATGCATGATACTAAAATCCAAAAGATCTCCAACCATTTTCTGAATGTTGTAAATCCTCGGATCACAAAACTCCAATACATTATGGCAATCAGTACAAATCAAATGGTCATGTTGCTTGGAGCCATAAGATTTTTCGTATTGTGCTAGATTGTTACCAAACTGATGCTTAGTCACCAAATCGCAATCAACCAATATATCAAGTGTATTATATACAGTAGCTCGGCTAACCCTATAGTTCCTATTTTTCATGCTGATGTACAAGTTTTCTACATCAAAATGACCAGCACGAGTATAGATTTCTTCCAGTATGGCAAACCTTTCTGGAGTCTTCCGAAGTTCCTTCCTTTCCAAATATGCTGTAAATATTTTTTTTACTTCTTCGTAAAGCTTCTCATTTAAAGCCATAATGACTTGATCTAAGCTACAAATTTAACTAAATATAATTTAATAAAAAGTGATCACACTCAAATATATCTCGTAAAAGTTTTAATATAAAAATTGCTATAAATAAATAAAATAATTTAATTTTACGAAAACTATACTATGAGTACTGATTCTAGGAATGGCAAATGGACAGGGTTAATATTCGGCATTTTAGCAATCAATGCCAGCATTTTCACATTTACCTACCTCCAAAAACACCATTTTAAATACTTAGATCTCATTATATTATTCTTTACCTCCTTTGCAGTATTTTATGTATCCACACTCTTCAATAATTTATTTTTAAGAAAACATTTTTGGGTAGGCGTTACTGTTTCTCTTTTATCCAGTTGGATAACCGCAGACTTTTATAGGTTTAAATTAGAGGCTGAACGCTATAAAGTCGACGAGCAAAATATTCCGACAATATCAGCCGATAGCAAGATTACAACTAGTGATTCTATCATTAAGTTTAGCAATTTTAGAATCCAAGAAAAATATAGAGGAATTGACACTTTCCGACTAAGGTCAGGAACTATGAGCTATGTTGCATATCCTGTAGTCGATAACGACTGGGGCTCTACAGACTCCATTGTCTATTGGGCCTGCTACAAGTATCAAACTATATTTTTTGGAAAAAAACACAAAGATTACTTGGCACAAATCAACTCACCAAAAGGAGTTGCATTTCTCATCAAAGACGAAGTGAATAAAAGGAAATTTAGTGATGCACTGAGGCGCTCTGTATACAACAACAATTTAAAGCTTAACGACCACTTCAAAGTCATTGAAATCATCGACTACGAATATGAAATAGACTTTTGGCAGAAACGGATCGTATATTTAATTGTAATCGCAAATCTTGTCTGGATAGCAATGGTATTTTTCAAAATCTCTCCTGGGGACGAAGCCTGATCCTTAATCCATATAAACACCGAGAGTGTTTACATCATCCAATATCACAGTAATGGTCTCCTTCAAGGTCGTTGAGACTCTATATCCAACATAGTCTGCTAATACGGGGAAAGTCTTATGCTCCCGATCCACAATTACAGCGGTTTGTAACCTATTGATCTCTTGATTCAAAAATGGTTTCAAACTATAAGCCATGGTGCGACCAGAATTCATCACATCATCACACAAAATGACGGTCTTATTCTTTAGAAAATCCAACTCACAATCCAATTCTATATTACTCTGCAAGGGGGCAAATTTATCTAAGCTCACTTTAATTAAACTCACCTTTATCGTACAAATTCTCTTAAATTCTTCCAGAAGCAGTTCTGCGAACTGATAACCCTTATCATATATACCAGCAATAACAATTTCCTCCTCTTGGAAGTTATTCTCATAGATTTCAAAGGCAATTCTACTTATTTTGTTCAATGTTTGAACTTTATTCAACACGAGAGCTTGAGCTTGTTCCATAACCGTAAAAATAATACCAAATTAATGAAATGTTACAATTTAAGCCAAATTAATAGGCAACAAAACTTGTAATAGCTAACTTTGCTACAAATTATGATAGTAATAGGAGACACTTACATCAGTGACGATGTGATAGATGAGCACTTTATTTGTGACTTACAAAAATGTAAAGGAGCGTGCTGCGTAGAAGGAGACCTCGGCGCCCCTTTGGAAGAGGACGAACTACCTATTATTGAAGAGATTTATCCCATCGTCTCAGAATATATGTCTGGCGAAGGTAAATACTTTGCGGAAAAAGATGGCAAATATATTCTTGACGATGAGGGAGACTATTCTACTACGACTGTAAATGGCAAAGAATGTGTATTCGCTATTTATGACAATGACGGCATACTGAAATGTGCTATGGAACAAGCTTACCTCGACGGCAAAACTAAATACAAAAAACCGATTTCTTGTCACCTCTACCCTATTCGAATAAAGAAGTATGACAAAAAATATATTACGGTAAACTACGACAGATGGAGTATCTGTAGTGACGCTTGTACGCTGGGTAAAAAACTAAAAGTACCTGTTTATAAATTTTTGAAAGATCCTCTTATTAGGGCCTTTGGTAATGAATGGTATAACGAACTTGAATTGCAAATCGCTCAAAACCCATAAAAAAACCTCCTTTCGGAGGTTTTTATTTACTTTTTACTTTCTTCTTTTCTAATTGCCCCCGTCTTAAGGAGATATTCATGTTTCAGGGCTTTAAACTCCTCAACTTTAGGCTCTAATTTTATAGCCTTGTCATAAGCGTCAATAGCTTCCATAAACATACTCTCCGATTCATAAAATTTAGCTTTTATCAGATAATTTAAAGCAGTTTCCTCTTTAACTTCACTTAAAAACTCTGTCTTTCTTTTTTCAAGACCCTTCGTCTCGTCAATATGAAAAGAAACATCTTTATCCCCAGGCCAAAGCCTTTCCTCGGCGTTCTTAGCAACTACTTTAAACTTAACTCTATTTTCGTCTCCTAAGTCTCCTTTTGTCAAATCGACTTTCACAGTAGTATCTTTTGTTTCTGTAGTAAAAACCACTTCGTCGAACATGTTCTGAACGACAACAAGATAAGTAGTTATTTTGGGATGTTTATGCCAGCGGACATCAAACACTTTACTTGTTGATACTACCGTACTTGCTTTTGCGTCTGGAAGATCTATCATAACATCATATACATCCCTATAAACAACTCCACCAACCGAGTTATTGGTTCCTCCACTGTTGTTGCTCATGGCGTTCATTACGTACTCAGCATATTTCTGAGAATACGTACTCCCCGTAGCTGACACCTTAGTCGCCAAATCTTTCACATTATAACTTCCAGCTGTTTTCAATTCCAGCGTCTTACCTGATGCAATATGTATGAGTCCTAAATAGTCATTAGCATTTAGTTTAATAGCATCTGTTTGTTGAATTTTCATTCCGATAAGTGTCTTCTTCCACTCTGATGAATTTGCCGATTTAACAGTACTCCCTCCTTTGGCGGCAAGCACTTTAAATACATCTTGAGCATTGACCATAAAGGCAATACAAATGGGCATTAGAAATTGTAGTTTTTTACTAATCATAGCGTAATAAAATTAATTTAATATAAACAATGTAACGTGTTTCTTAATCGTTTTTCACAAATCTACGACTTTTTACGAAAATGAGGCGGTAAAGTTTCATAACAGTCGGTAGCACAAGCTCATGATAAATTTCAACCATATCTCCTGCCAACAAGACTGTAACCACAGCCAAATCTGCATCATACTTCAGTTTATAATTATAAAACACCCCTATTATTACGAATAAGACGGCAATCCACAATACAAACTGAACTATCTTACTAAGAGTACCATACAACAAAGGGAATGCCAAAAATACAACATACAGAATAAATACAGCCAAATAACATATCATTACCGCAAGTATTACCTTTAAATAGGTCGGAACTTGATTAATATAATTTTCAGTCATCAACATATTGATCACGTTTGCATGAATAACCACCCCAAACATATCTGGATTGGACTTCCCAACATATTTATCATTGAGTGGAGAATAAAATATATCCTCAATATCTTCTTCACCAATTACCCTTCCCAAGAAACCCATCAAGACGATTTTATCTTTGAACAAAGATGGATCAAAGTTCCTTTGTAAAACATCCTGAAAATCAATGGAAGTAAATTTAGGTATCGTATGTTTAGTTGTATCCCCTAAACTACCAATATTACCCACATAATTTATGTACTCTTGCTCATTCTCTCTAGACAGAAACTTTTGGGCTTTCTCTGGAGCAATTTTTTCAACCAAATCCAGTGCGAAAAAATGCATTTGATTCCCATTGAACTCCTTCTTAGGATAAAATTGCCTGCTAGTTTTATATTTAGCAACATCATCCGTCCCATCGGTGACTAAGTTAACAAAGCTATTCTTATAAGCAACATCTGAAAACAATTCGTGAGAAGTCTGTAATCCAACCTCATTACCATTATTATAAATAAATTTACTTGCCAAAATGACTTTACCTGAGTTTTTAATGGCTTCCGAAAGCAACATATCCCCTAAAGTATCTGGCCTTCTCCCCCTGAATATTGCATCTATACCTATTATTTTAGGACTAGCCTCATTGACGATATTCACCATCATGCCCACTACACCTCTAGGTTGTTCCCCAATATTTACAATTACAATATTGGTATCCCCCTGCTCTTCATTTAAGCTAAAATCTTTCTGTTGGTGGTTATGCCCCTTAATGTCATGGTATGTAATATCTGTAATATCGAAATCCTGCAAAGTTTGTCCAATAGGGTCCAATATTTCAATTTGAGGTAATGGGATCAGAGAAAAAATCCACATCATAAAGAAAATAAAAATGGTACAGAAGCAAGAATTCCGTAATACGTCCCTTAGCATGGCATATTAGTTATGTGAATACGATTTAAAATATTCCTAAAAATACAAAAAATCTTATACTTACAAATTGGTCCTCTAAAAATTAGTGTTTGTTAGCTAATTGACCACAAGCAGCATCTATGTCTTTACCTCTACTCCTTCTGACATTCACGACTATATCATTACTACGTAGGTAACTTGCAAATCTTTCCAAAGAATCTACACTTGTATTTTTAAAATCTGCCTCTGCAATTGGATTGTATTCAATAATATTTACCTTTAATGGCAAGTTTTTGGCGAATCTGACCAAATTTTTAGCGTCCTCTTCTTTGTCGTTAAAATTGTAAAACAAGATATACTCTAGGGTAATTTTGTTCTTAGTATTCAGATAAAAATATGTCAAAGCCTCTTTGAGTACTGCTAGCGTATTGCTCTCATTGATAGGCATGATTTGATTTCTCTTCTCGTCATCAGCAGCATGTAGCGACAATGCCAAGTTAAACTTCACTGCATCATCAGCAAGTTTTTTGATCATTTTGGCTACACCAGCAGTCGAAACAGTGATGCGCTTTGGTGACATATTGAGCCCTTCGGGAGAGGTTATATATTCTATCGATTTCAGGACATTGACGTAATTCAACAATGGCTCCCCCATTCCCATATACACGATGTTACTTAAGGGCTTTCCGAAATTAGCCAAGGCTTGCTTGTGAATAGATACTACCTGATCGTATATTTCATAAGGCTGTAGATTCCTTACCCTGTCCATATAGCCCGTTGCACAAAACTTACAGGTTAGTGAGCAACCTACCTGTGAAGAAACGCAAGCCGTCATCCTGTCTTCTTGTGGAATCAACACCCCTTCGACAAGATTGCCATCATGCAATTTAAAAGCTGATTTTACGGTACCGTCAGAACTTTTCTGCTCCTTATGAATATCTAGCGTATAGAATTCATAGCTTTCACTCAACAATTCTCTCGTTTTTAAGGAAAGATTTGTCATCCCATCAAAAGAGGTGGATGATTTTACCCAGATCCATTCCAAAACCTGTTTAGCCCTAAATTTGGGTTGACCGTTCTGTAAAAAAAAAGCTTCTAAATCTTCGACTTTTGTACTCCTGATGTCTTTCTTGATAATATTTGAGGAGCGATCCATAATGGAGGGAGAAAAAAAAGAGGTCGAAAGCGGATTCGAACCGCTGTACAAGGTTTTGCAGACCTCTGCCTAGCCGCTCGGCCATTCGACCCTTTTAAATTTTGGTTTGCAAATATCCTGCTTTTTTCGGATTATCCAAATAAAAAAGAAAAATATTATAACTATTTATTACGGGAATTCACCTAAAGCGTGATAGTCTACCGAAACTCGTAAACCCAATAGGCACTAAAAAACCTTATTTAAAACAGAAAGAAGCTCTTGTGAATAGTTGGAATAGCACCAGTTCTTTAATTCTATAATTTCTCCTGGGAGCAATAATGCCATCGCCTTAAAAAGTTCTTTTTCAAAAAGATGTTTATCGAAGCTTACTTTTGACAAAACTGTTTTAACATACTCAACCATTGGTGTCTCGAAATTCCTCTTTTTCATAAACACATTGAAACTCTGATTGACTTCATTTTTATAGTTCATATTGATAACGGTAGTTTATTATTCCAATACTAATTTTTACATTTGTATTTAGAATATGGGCAAAACATTATTAAAATTAACGATATTTCTATTTCTGTGCAATCTTTACTCACAAAAATTATATTTTAATAAAAACACTATCCACGTTAACGAGTTTCTTGAATTAAGTGTTGCCTCCACTAGTGAAAAAATTTTAAAAATCAGTATTTTACCTGAATTAGATGGTTTCATAAAAAAGGACAGCATCAAAACAGAATATACCTATACCGTAAAATATCAAGCCTCAGCTGTAGGGAAATATGCGATACCTCCCATTAAAATTAAAGTAAACAACCAAACAATTTCACTGCCCAAATCCACAATAACAGTTACGCCAAGCACGCACTTTAGTAATTTCTTTAAAGCGGAGGAAAAAAAAGAAGACAAGAAGTCTTCCGATAAAATCGTTTACACGACCGAAATCATAAAAGACAAACCCCACGACGATGTTTTCATGAGGCTATATCACAATAAAGACATTGCGTATGTAGGAGAAGCTATTCTCGTTAATATCTCCATATACATTCTCGAAAAAAAGGCTGATCGCTTCGAGTTTATTGAATTTGAGGAAAGTTATAAGGTATTAACCCAAAATTTCAAGCCCCAAAATTGCCTAGAAGAAGTTATTCCTATTGAAAAAATAGAAAGTGAATTTGTATCCATTAATGGTGTAAAATACTTAAAATATAAACTTTACGAATCATTGCTATATCCAATCAACGAAAAGCCTCTTCTTTTTAAGGAACTTAACTTCCCTATCCTAAAGTCAAAACTATTAGGATTAAAAAAAGAGAGAATAGACCTTAAAAGCCCTGCTGAAAGTATTAAAATCAAAAAAATACCATTTCACCAAAATAACGGAATGATAAATGTTGGCCAATTTACACTTTATGAAACTATTTCAAAAACAAACATAAATGCAGGAGAGGGTGTTAATTATTCTTTTAAAATACAGGGAACTGGAAATATCAGAAACCTCACAAAACCAACTATCTCAAATATTGACAAGGGCGTAGAAATCTATGAATCTAAATTCATCATCGATTCCAAAAAAGAAAATGGTATACTGACGGGATCCATTAATTTCAATTACCATATCACATCAACCCAGCCAGGGAAAGTAAGCCTGAGTGATTACATACTTTGGGTCTATTTCGATCCAACGCTTAATAGATTTGATACACTCAAATCAAGAATCGTCCTTACGGTAAAAGGGGATCAAGCAAATAACAAAATGATAGCGGCCAATCAGTCAGACAAGTTCTATGAAATGGTTTCTACACAAAGTGGCAAACTAAGGAACGCAAACAGTAATGACCAATTTAAAAAATGGGCAAATATTGGGTTTATAGTAATGCTTTCATTTACTTTGTTATTTATTTTTAGAGGTCGCAAAAACAAAATTCGATAGATGGGTAGCGTTTACGGTAATATTTTCAAAATCAGTACATTTGGAGAATCTCATGGAAGAGCCGTTGGTGTAGTAATAGATGGTTGTCCCGCGGGCATAGAAATAGATGAATCATTTATACAGAGTGAGTTGGATAGAAGAAGACCTGGCCAATCCAAAATCACCACACAAAGACAAGAGGACGACAAAATCGAAATTGTTTCAGGTGTATTTGAAGGCAAATCAACGGGTACGCCCATCTGCATGCTAGTATGGAACCAAGACCAACGCAGCAAGGACTATTCGCATATCGCTGAAAAATTTAGGCCCTCGCATGCCGATTATACTTATGCAGAAAAGTATGGAAATAGAGATTACAGAGGAGGTGGACGAAGTTCTGCAAGAGAAACACTCGCACGTGTTGCCGCTGGTGCTGTTGCGAAAAAAGCACTTTCTCAATATGGTATTTCTATCCAGGCCTATGTTTCACAAGTTGGAAAAATAAAGCTTGAAACCCCTTATCAAGAACTTAATCTTGAAGAAACGGAAAGCAACATTATCAGATGTCCAGAACCTAATCTGGCGATGAAAATGATTGAGTACATTGATCAGGTTCGTAAAGATTGCGATACTGTAGGTGGTGTGGTGAGTTGTGTTATACAAAATACGCCTGTTGGTCTTGGAGAACCTGTGTTTGATAAGTTGCATGCCGAATTAGGTAAAGCAATGCTAAGTATAAATGCTGTAAAAGGATTTGAATACGGTAGCGGATTTGATGGCATTGCAATGCTAGGTTCTCAACATAATGACGAATTTTACATAAACGATAATAAGGTTAGAACCAAAACGAATCATTCTGGAGGTATTCAGGGGGGTATCAGCAACGGCGAAGACATCTATTTCAGGGTTGCATTTAAACCTGTGGCCACGATCATGAAAGATCAAAATAGCATCGATGCAAAAGGTAATACGACCACTGTATCAGGGAAAGGCAGACACGACCCATGTGTTGTGCCAAGAGCAGTACCTATAGTGGAAGCGATGGCCGCCTTAGTGATTTTAGATTTTATGCTACTTGCAAGAACTAACAAAGCATAAATCTTTGATTGTATGAAAAAAATTCTTTTTGTTTGCCTTGGCAATATTTGTAGATCGCCTATGGCCGAAGCCATATTTAAAGATCTCGTTGAGCGAGAAAACTTATCAGATAAATTCGTGGTAGATTCTGCGGGCACAGCCAATTACCATAAAGGTAGGAATCCTGACCCTCGTACCATACAAGTATGCCAAGAAAATCTAGTTAAAATAAAACATCTAGGCCAGCAAATCAATGTTAAAGACCTTAGCTATTATGACTATATCATAGCAATGGATTTGCAAAATCTATCAAACATCAAAAAGATTGCTGAGACAAAGGAACAAGTAAATAAAATTCATTTGATGAGGGATTTTTCAGAACCTCATCAAAACCTTATAGTGCCAGATCCTTATTATGGCAATATGGAAGATTTTAAAGAAGTGTTCTATATATTGACTAAATCCTGTAAGGCATTGTTTGATCAAGTAAAAGAGGAGGTTAGTTAACCTCCTCTTTTACTTGGTGTACTTTTGGTAACGTTTTTCTGAGCGGTATTTTGGCTCGATTTGATTTTTGATGAAGCACCTACAGATTTTGCTTTGGTCGCTGTTCCTGTAGTCTCCTTCTTGGCCTTTGTCGATTTCTTTTCCTTAACCTCACCTTCCGCAGCAGCATCAACAACTTCAGCTGCAGCCACTTCTTCTTTATTTTCAAAAACTTCAGGAGCAAATTTCAACAACACGTTGTACCAGTTGATGAGCTTTTTAATATCTGAAGGGTAAATTTTTTCTTCGTCAAAATCAGGTAAAACACCTTTTAAAAAGCTTTTAAGCTCATCATTTGACGCAACCTTTGAATCAAGCTCTATACCTTTAGGGTATTTTTCCTTAACACTGATCAGAATTTGATCCAAGGGAGTATTAGCTACCTTACCAGTAGTATACATTGATATTTCCTTTAAAATAGACACCTTGCTGCTTGAGCTAGCAATTAGTTTGGTTTTGTGTTCATCTAATGACTCTAGAATGACACCATTACGAGTTGGTTTAAGTATCTTAAACAAACCACTCTTTCCTGAAATTGAAGCTACTTCTCTTAAATCCATTTAGTTTTAAAGTTTGAAAATAATTGGTAATGATTGCGGGGAACTAAATCCGGGTGCCGTAAACTTAATCAAGTTCAAAACCCTAATGGCCTCTTTGGAAAGACCACCTCCACCTGCAACATCTTTAGTACATTTTACATCTTTAACTTTTCCATTTTCGTCAAGTGTAAAGGCTAATACAATTTCACCAGCTATTCTATTTCTTTTGGCATATGGCGGATACACCACTGTCTTATTGATAAATGCATACATTGAATCCTGACCACCCTCATAATATTGAGCAACAGGTATAACTTTGCTAGGTTTAACGGTCTGCGCGGAGGCAACGCCTACCCCTAACAATATGATTACAGATAAGAGTACTTTTCTCATAACAGTATTATTTTTAGCAAAAATAGTATTTTTTGAATTTATAAAAAACTTATATTAAAATTTAACCATTATTAATTGACTCAATGTACCCCAACAAATCATCTTTACCTCTCATTGATTCAGCAGAAGTGATGAACATGATGGGCAGTTCTTCCCAGTTTTGCTTTAAGATTTGTTTGTAAAGGGCTACGTTCCTCATCATCTCATTTGGTTTCAATTTATCAGCTTTTGTGAATACAATTGCAAAAGGTATACCATTTTCTCCAAGGTTAGTGATCATTTGCAAATCAGACTTCTGCGCCTCTAGTCTAATATCTATCAAAAGGAATACGCAACACAGACTTTCCCTGCTTGTCAAATAATTCCAAACCATCAAATCCCATTTGCCACGCATTTCCTTGCTGGCCTTTGCAAACCCATAACCTGGCAAATCGACTAAATACCAAGTATCATTCACCTCAAAATAGTTTATTAACTGGGTTTTGCCTGGAGTAGATGAAGTCTTTGCCAGTTTTTTTTGGTTAGTAAGCATATTTATAAGCGATGATTTACCGACATTAGACCTTCCTATAAATGCATATTCAGGTTTATTTGCGGCAGGAGCTTTTAAATAATTATCGCAACTACTTATAAATTTTGCTTCTTTTATCATTATAATTTATATTTTTGCATCTAATTAAAGATTTACAAAAGTACATCAAATATGAAGAAATTCTCTCTACTTTGTTGCTTAATTTCAGTAATGATATCTTGTCAACAAAATGAAACGGATATCCCATCAAAAGCAGAAAATGGAAAACCCATCTCAACAGAACCTGTTCAACAGGACGAAAATGGCCCAGTCATTAAGTTCGAAAAATCAGAATATGATTTTGGTGTGATCACAGAAGGTGATACTGTAAAATATGACTTTAAGTTTTCCAATGTTGGCAAGAAGGATCTTTTGATTGCTAACGCAGCTGCAAGTTGTGGTTGCACTGTACCTTCATTTCCAAAAGAGGCTATCAAACCAGGAGAGTCGGGCGTAATAAAAGTAATGTTTAACAGTAAGGGGAAAGAGGGCGCTATAGACAAAACCGTAACAATCACTGCTAATACACAGCCTCAACAAACTATGGTAAAGATCATAGGTAAGGTTGAAAAAAAATAATTCAAATAAATACAAATTAAATAAATGGTGAATTTTATCTTATTACAAGCTCAAGGAAGTGGTGGTCAATCTTGGGGAATGATGGTCATGATGGTTCTTATCTTTGGTGTCATGTACTTTTTCATGATTAGACCTCAGCAAAAGAAACAAAAAGACGAAATCAAATGGAGAGACACCCTTAAAACTGGTGACAAAGTAGTGACCGCTGGCGGCCTACATGGTAGTGTAGTTGGTGTTGATGGAGATAAAATCGTTCTTAGTGTAGACAATGGCGTAAGGCTTACTTTCAACAAAATGTCTATCTCTCAAGAATTTACCGCCAAGTTTTACGGTGAGAGCATTAAACTTGATAAAAAATAAAATGTGTTAAGGTATCTCAAAAAAATACTGAACCCATTAACTTACGTTTCCAAAGGCAACTTACCCATAGTTGCCCTTTGTTTTTTTATTGCGTCTTCATTTTGGTTTGTGAAGGCGCTCAACAAGCGGTATAATTCCAAGATAAGGTTGCCTGTTGTATTTAAATATGACAAAAACAAAATCTACGCAAAAAGTAAACTGCCTGAGAAACTTTGGGTAGACGCGCACAGTACTGGCTGGATACTACTACAGCATAAGTTAGGCCTCAAAAGCGATTCTTTGGTATACAATATTGGAGGATTCTTTGAGACCTCACAAACTATAGAAAAAGAAGATTTGATAAGGTATATCAACAACAACGTAAGAGGTGTTTTGGTCAACCAGATATTGGAGAGAAACTTAAGTCTTGAATTTGAAAGTATCAAAAGCAAGAAGATTAAATTGGTGATAGATTCGTCAAGCTTGGTCTTTTCTAAGGGGCTAAAGCTCCAAAGCTGCTCTACTAATCCTAAGAGGATGACGATCACAGGCCCAAATTCTTTACTAATGACTGTGACCGATAACTATTTATTGCCTGTACATTTAGACAGCACGAACAAATCATTGATACAAGTTTACCATCAAAAACTTAGCTTTGACTCCTCCCTAGAAGTGGAAAATCCTAATGTTAAAATAGAGTTTGTCTTCATCAAGAAATAATGAAATCATCATTAAAAGTAGGGATTACGGGAGGAATAGGTAGTGGAAAAAGTATTGTTTCTAGAATATTTCAAACCTTGGGTGTCCCGATTTACAATTCTGATGATCGAGGTAAATACCTAACTAAAACTAGCAAGAATATTATTTCTCAAATCAAAAAAGAGTTTGGGACGGACTGCTTTGACAGTAACGACAACTTGATTGCCCAAAAGCTTGGCATCATTGTATTTAATGATGAATCTAAACTTAAGATTCTTAACCATATAGTGCATCCTGAGGTAGCTAAAGATTTTGCAATCTGGTTGAACGAACAAACTTTCCCTTATATATTAAAGGAGTCAGCCATTATTTTTGAAAACGACATTCAAAAAAGCTTGGATATGGTCATCAGCGTAGTATCACCGATCGAAATGCGCATCAAAAATATACTTGCAAGAGATCCTTTCAGAACGGAGGAAAGTATCAAGAGTATTATAGACAAACAAATGAGTGATGCGGAAAAGATAAGGCTTTCTGATGAGGTTATCTATAATGATGAAAATCAATCTCTCATCGCTCAAGTATTAGAAATTCATACTAAAATATTAAAGAGATCCAATGGAAGATTACAAACCAGCTAGTTATTCAAAAACAACGCTCACCGAGCTCATGATTCCTGCTTATGCAAACTTTGGGGGTAAAATCCACGGAGGAATTCTTTTGTCGCTCATGGACAAAGTTGCTTACGCATGTGCTTCTAAACATGCTGGAAACTACTGTGTTACTGCAAATATCGACACTGTAGACTTTTTACAACCAGTGGAAGTTGGTGAGATGGTATCGATGCTGGCCTCAGTAAATTATGTTGGTAATACCTCTATGGTAGTCGGCATAAAAGTAGTCTCGGAAGACTTCAAAAGGGGTACTATTAAACATACAAACACCTCATTCTTTACGATGATTGCCAAAGACGATGAGGGGCGTCCTACCAAAGTTCCTGGTTTAATCCTAGAAACGAGGGATGATGTTCGTAGATTCCTTGAGGCAATCAAAAGAAAAGAGCTGCGTAACACCTATAAACGTGAACTAAACAACGCAAAAACAAGTATGGAGATAGAAACAGAAATTGACAAGCTTGAAAACGAGCGCTGCAAAATCATCTGGTCTAAATAAAAAACGCATAAAATTATTATAATGAATATCAACGTTATTGAAGAAATCTTAGAGAAAAATAAAACCATCGCCTATACCATTATAGCTTTTGCAGTATTGCCGTGGTTGGGAAGTTTTTGTATAACTACGTTTCTTACAGGCGGAGATTTACACCCCTATTTAGAAAATGTTTTTCGCTCATTCAATACACCAAACCCTGTTATATTCTCTACCGAAATAGTGCTGATCTATTTGCTATGCACGGTTTTAATGTCTTTTAGTCTTGTTATAAATACTCTCATCATTATTTTGGGTGCATTCTATATGGATTATTATTCATTGCTCTACTTGTCACCAGCTTATATGCTTTCTTGCACGATTGGTTACATTGTAGGTAAAATGTTGCCCAAGAGTACCATACTTGCACTTATGGAGGAAATTCCAGACCTTAGAACTGTGGCTCAAAATATGCAAAGTAGCCAAGTAAGTACCGTGGGTTTCACTAAGATGTCTCCTATTCTTCCTTTTGTGATTACTAATGCTTTGTTTGGTATCTTGGATTTTGACTTTAAGAAGTTCTTTGTGGGTTCATTCTTAGGCAAATGGCCCAGAGTGCTCTTGTTTACCTTTATTGGCGCATCGATTAAGAGTATTTCTGAAGTCGCAGATAAAAGTTATAACAAATGGTGGGTGTATGCGATTGGTGGGGTAATATTCTCCTTATCACTTGCTGGTTTGTATTTTACTGTGATTAAAAAGAAGGGAAACGCTTCAGGAATTGATCTTCAAAAGTAAGGATATTAGTCCACCCCTGGTCAGGCACCCCTATTTATGCGTTGCTTCAACCCAAAAATCTCAATAGAAATTTATTGCGACCCACAATTACTTCATACTGAAAACTCTTCAGCAAAATTTGAGCTCAATTGAGTACACTAAATTCTTACACAAATTTCGACTCCAAAATCCTAATCATATTGTCATGATAGATCTTATAACAAAGTCTTTTGAGATTTTCGGGTTGAAGAATTTATTGATTACAATTTGGTCTTGGGTAGTATACTTACAGTCAACAAACTTAGTCAGCTTTGTTGAGTTGGAAACGGAGATGCATATTGATTAACAGACTCGACTCCTCTTAAACAAAAAACGATTTTAAATTAAGACTTCTTACACTTTCCGTCAACAAGAAAGCCAATCGTATGAAGAGATTTCTTCATACGATTGGCTTTCTTACGAATATATTTTATAAAGATAATTTATTTCTATTTCTTAGCAATTACTACTGCTCCTATCATAGCTGATAAAAAGAGTATTGAGGTGATCTCAAAGGGTACCATGAATTTGGTAAAAAGTAATTTACCTAGTTCTGATACGTAACCAATATTAGAAACAGGTATGGAGGAAGTACCTAATGATACATCTTTAACTGCCGCTACCAAAACCAAAAAGAGAAGTCCTGCTGCTAAAACGGATGCAAATTGCATAGCCACTGGCTTTTTAGGTTCTGCATCTTTGTTTAAGTTGAGGAACATGATCACAAATAAGAACAATACCATGATGGCCCCTGCATATACCACTAAGTTTACTATCGCTAAAAAGTGTGCGTTGAGTAATATATAGTGGCCGGTTATGGCAAAAAAAGTAAGAATTAAGTACAATACACTATGGACTGGGTTTTTAGAAACCACCACCATAATAGAAGTTAAGATGGCAAGAAAACTTAAGAAATAAAAAAACTGCTCCATTTTGATTAAAAAATTGACTTGTTTTTACCGTGTTGATGATAATGTTCTTTGCTATAAGGTCCACCGCCTCTTATTTTCCCAACAGGATGGTGTTGCTTTTCGACCAATTTATCTTTACCGAAAATAAAATCTCCCCTATCGTAGTTTGCTGGTGCAATTTCTTCGCTAGTGAGGAATATAGCCTGCTTAGGACAGGCTTCTTCACACAAACCGCAGAAAATACAACGCAACATGTTGATTTCGTATACAGCTGCATATTTCTCCTCTCTGTAGAGTCCCTTATCTTCTTTGGTACGCTCAGCAGCAGTCATGGTAATTGCCTCTGCTGGACATGACAAAGCACAAAGACCGCAAGCCGTACATCTTTCAGCACCAGTATCGTCCTTTTTAAGTACATGTAAACCTCTGTAGTTTTCTGAAAAATTTCTTTTTACCTCAGGGTATTTTACCGTTTTACTCTTCCCAAAAAAGTGTTTCAAGGTAACAAACATACCACCTATTATAGCTGGGAGGTATAGTTTCTCCCCGATGGTCATTTTCTTATTTACAACGTTTTTCTTTCTACCTGATAATGATTGCATATTCAGTCTCTTATTTAACAAAAGTTAATACCAAACCAGTAAGTACAATGTTAATGATCGACAGAGGAATCAATACTTGCCAACCCAGTTTCATCAATTGGTCATATCTAAATCTTGGGATCGTCCAACGTACCCACATGAAGAAGAAAATAAACAACATGATCTTTCCAAAGAAGAACAAAGTCCCTAAAATTGTAACTAAATTATGTCCCAGACTCGCTTCAAAATCTGCCAAGAAAGGAACATCATAACCACCGAAATAAAGAGTAGCCATGACCGCAGAAGAGATGAACATGTTCACATATTCTGCAAATAGATAAAGCCCCAACTTCATACTTGAATATTCTGTATGATAACCTCCTACCAATTCTGCCTCGCACTCAGGTAAGTCGAATGGTGTTCTATTGGTTTCCGCAAAAGAACAGATCATAAAAATCAAAAAGCCCAAGGGTTGATATACAATGAGCCAATAATTGTTGATCTGAAAGTTTACAATATTACTGATACTTAAGGTACCATCAGAAGCAACCATAAGGAGTGCAATGATAGACAAGCCCATGGCAATTTCGTAACTGATGTTTTGTGATGCAGCCCTGATCGCCCCTAATAAGGAGTATTTGTTATTGGATGACCAGCCACCAATCATGATGCCATACACACCAAGCGACACGACCCCAAAAACATACAAAATTCCTACGCTCAAATCAGCAACTTGTAAGCTTATAGTTCTGCCAGCCACTTCTAGCGTCCCGCCCCAAGGGATCACCGCACTAGTCATACATGCGGTAAGCATGGCTAGTGATGGTCCTAGAATAAACAGAAAAGTGTTTGCGTTTGTAGGGATGAACTCTTCTTTAGTAAAGAGCTTAGCACCATCGGCTAAAGGTTGTAAAATACCAAATGGTCCTGCATTATTGGGTCCAACCCTATCTTGGAAAAAGCCAGCGAATTTTCTTTCGAAATATGTAGAATAAGCAGCAATACCCAAACTGATGGCAAAAATAATGACCACGAGTATACTTTTTTCTATAAGAACTATGTCCATTAATTATTAATTTAAAAGTTTTTTGTCTTCCTTAAATGAAGGGTGATCTGCATGCAGACTTGTTTTTTGTGGAATCACTGGCTGATCATATTTCAGTTCATAGTGATTCGCCGAAATTACAGATTTGTTATCGACATGTGTCGGTCCTTCTATCGTCCAGTCACTTGTTTTCTTTCTTTCGAACCTGCAAGTATTGCAGATAAACGATTCTACCTCCCCCCATTGGTCTTTACGCGCCGTTACTCTGATCACTTCTTCTCCTTTGTACCAAAGAGTTACTTTACCAGAACACTTACCACAATTACAGCTAGCCTGAACAGGCTTGGTAAACCAAACCCTACTCTTGAATCTAAAAGTTTTATCGGTAAGGGCACCCACAGGGCATACATCGATCACGTTTCCTGAGAAGTCGTTATCGATGGCTTTCTCGATGTAAGTGGAGATCTCCGCAGCATCGCCTCTGTTGAGGATACCATGTACACGCTCGTTGGTGATCTGGTCACAGGTAAACACACATCTATAACACAAGATACAACGAGTCATGTGGAGTTGTATGTAAGGACCGATATCTATCCTTTCAAAAGTTCTTCTTTTGAACTCGTATCTTGTCTTTTGCTTGCCGTGTTCGTATCCAAGATCTTGCAAGTGACACTCACCTGCTTGATCACAGATCGGACAGTCTAATGGGTGATTGAGCAACAAAAACTCTACTACTCCGGCACGTGCTTCTTTTACTTCTGGAGAAGTGGTGTTTTGTACAACCATACCGTCCATCACCGTCGTTCTACAGGACGCAACAAGTTTAGGCATAGGTCTTGGATCTTTAGTAGAACCTTGACTTACTTTTACCAAACAGGTTCTACACTTACCTCCAGAACCTTCCAGTTTAGAATAGTAGCACATAGCTGGTGGTACATTTTCACCAATCATACGCGCTGCTTGCAAGACTGTAGTCCCTGGCTTTACTTTGATTTCGTTACCATCGATGGTAACCGACCACAATTCCTCTTGTACGTTCTGCTCCATACTTATATAGTTGTCAATTGTCAGTTGTCAGTTTACAGAAAAAAATCTGTAGACTGTCTACTAAAAACTGTTTACGCTAAAACTAATTTCTCTCCTTTATAATACGCACCTGGCCTTGAAGCTTCTTCTTTATGTGTCACATACCACTCAAACTCATGACGGAAGTGCTTGATCGCACTGGCCACTGGCCAAGCAGCGGCATCGCCTAATGGACAAATGGTATTGCCTTCAATTTTCTTACCGATCTCTGCCAATAGATCAATATCCTCCATGTTGGCATGACCTTCTATAAACTTGTGCAAGATCTTTTCCATCCAGCCTGTACCTTCTCTACATGGACTACATTGACCACATGACTCATGGTGATAGAATCTTTCGAAGTTCCACAAGTTGTGTACGATACTGGCTGTTTCGTCAAAAACGATAAAACCTCCAGATCCCAACATAGTTCCTGATGCAAAACCTCCATCAGCCAATGATTCATAGGTCATGAGACGTTTGTCGCCGTTTACCGTATTTAGAATTAAGTTTGCAGGTAATACTGGGACTGACGAACCACCCGCTACTACAGCTTTGAGTTTTCTGTTTTTCCATATACCGCCACAATATTCTTCTGAGTAAATAAAATCTTCTACAGTGATGCCCAATTCGATTTCATAAACGCCTGGTTTATTGATATGTCCGGAAGCTGAAATCAATTTAGTACCTGTACTTTTACCTACCCCTATTTTAGCATATTCATCACCACCTTTGTTCACGATCCAAGGCACCGCAGCGATAGATTCCACGTTGTTAACCACGGTAGGATTACCCCAGACCCCAGCAATCGCAGGGAAAGGAGGCTTGATACGTGGATTACCACGTTTTCCTTCCAATGATTCGATCAAGGCTGTTTCCTCACCACAGATATAAGCACCTGCACCACAAGTAACGTGTAGTTCAAGATCATAACCAGAACCAAGGATATTCTTTCCGATATATCCAGCTTCTCTAGCCTCGTCGATAGCCTTTTGAAGAATGTTTACCACATACATCAACTCGCCACGCACATATATATATGACAAGTTTGCTCCTAAAGCATAACTTGCTGTGATCATACCCTCAATCAAAATGTGAGGATTTTTAGACATCAAATAGCGATCCTTAAAAGTACCCGGCTCAGACTCATCGGCATTACATACCAAATGTCTCGGTTTCCCAGATTTCTTATCTATGAAGCTCCATTTCATACCTGTAGGGAAACCTGCGCCTCCCCTACCTCTCAAACCAGATTTTTTAACCTCTTCGGTCACCTCATCTGGCTGCATTGTTTTGATTGCCTTCTCTACCGAAGCATAACCGCCTTTGCTTTTATATACTGCAAGGGTTTCTAAACCCGGTGTACCTATATGTTCTGTTAAAATCTTAACGCCCATTTATTAAAAGTTTATTAATGAAGGTTTCAGAATCATTATTTCATTATTGGATATGGACGACTGATCTTATTTTCAGCACGACAATCGTTGATAAAAGCATCAACTTTTGCCTCATCCATGTTTTCGTAGTAGTTCATGCCACACTGAAACATTGGTGCAGAGCCACAAGCGGCCAAACATTCCACACCTTTTAGGGTGAACATGCCATCAGCGGTAGTTTCTCCTTTTTTAATACCTAGTTTCTTTTCGAAATATGTAATCAACTCATCTGCGCCTCTTAACCAGCAAGGTCCCGTATGGCATACTTCTATGACATATTTACCCACCTCTTTAGTATAATACTGAGAATAGAAAGTAGCTACTTCATAAACCTCTATAGGTTTGATATTTAACAAGGAAGCCACATAATCCATTACCTCAGGTTTGAGCCAGCCAAATTCTGCTTGGGCAAGGTGCAAACAAGCTATAACGGCAGACTTTTGTTTTCCCTCTGGAAATTTAGCAATGTATTTCTGCACCAAAGCCTGCGCTTCTGGTGAAAACTGAACACTAATTTTGCTTGAGTCAGACATTTTTCTTTTTATTATTTAAATATCCCCTAAAAGGAATTCTTGCTGATTATTCTTTATTGATACTATTATGCATCTAGCTCTCCTGCGATCACATTGAGACTACTCATGGTGACTACCGCATCAGAAAGTAGGCTACCAGAGATCATTTCTGGGTATGCTTGGTAGTAGATGAAGCACGGTCTTCTGAAATGTAACCTGTAAGGGGTACGTCCACCATCACTTACGAGATAGAAACCTAATTCTCCATTGCCTCCTTCCACAGCATGGTACACCTCTCCTACTGGAGCATCTATCTCTCCCATTACAATCTTGAAGTGATAGATCAAAGCTTCCATGTTATTGTAAACCTCCTTTTTATTTGGCAATACAACATTTGGAGCATCGGCACGATACACACCAGCAGGTTCTTGCTTGATTTTATCAAGTGCCTGCCTGATGATTTTTAAGCTTTCCCAGATCTCTCCGTTGAGCACCATAAATCTATCGTAAGTATCACCATTTTCTCCTACGGGAATATCAAAAGTAAACTCTTCATAAGATGAATAAGGACTCATCACCCTCACATCATAATCTACACCAGTAGCTCTTAAGTTGGGACCTGTAAAACCATAGCTCAATGCTCTTTCTGCTGAAATACCACCTACACCAATGGTTCTGTCCATGAAGATTCTATTTCTAGTCAAGAGTCCTTCAAATTCCTTCCAAACTTTAGGGAATTCTTTGAGGAACTTCTCGATAAGTTGAAATACTTTTTCTGGCCATTCTCTTTCGAAACCACCTACACGCCCTATATTGGTCGTAAGACGAGCTCCGCAGATTTGCTCAAATATATCGTAGATCTTTTCTCTTTCTTGAAATACATACAAGAAGCCTGTAAGTGCTCCGGTATCTACGCCCAATACTGAGTTACAGATGATGTGGTCAGCAATACGCGAAAGCTCCATGATCACGACCCTCATGTACTGAACCCTTTTAGGGATCTCAATATTGAGGAGTTTCTCAACAGTCATGTGCCAACCCATATTGTTGATCGGTGAAGAACAATAGTTCAAACGATCTGTAAGCGTAGTGATTTGATAAAAAGGCCTATGTTCAGCTATTTTTTCAAATGCTCTATGGATATAACCAACAGTCTGTTCCGATGAAATGATTTTTTCACCATCCATCTTCAAGATATTTTGAAAAATACCATGTGTAGCTGGGTGGGTAGGGCCTAGATTAAGCGTAGTATACTCTACCTCTGGTTCACCAACGATCAAATCCTTATCTATCCCTTCTGTTAATTGAGTATCTTGTTGCATCTATTACAATTTTATCTACCGAAGTAATGATCTTTTTTATCAACTCTGTTTGGATCTTCCAATGGATACTGTTTCCTCATTGGGAATACAGTCAGTTCATCCATGTTTAAAATTCTCTTCAAATTAGGGTGCCCCGCAAATGTGATTCCAAAGAAATCATAGGTTTCACGCTCCATCCAGTTGGCACTTGCATACATCACAGTTGCAGTAGAAATGCTTTGATCCTCAGCAAGGAAAAACTTCAACCTCAACCTTACATTATACTTGAAACTATGCAAATGATAGATGACACCAAAAGGCTGTGGACTGTCTGGATAGTGAATCCCACAGATATCAGTCAAAAATCTGAACTCCAGATCTTTATCTTCCCACAAAAATTTTAAAATATCTATGTTAAAGGCACTATCAGCAGTAACACTGAGCATACCATATTGTTCCTCTGAGGAGATTATATAAGCCCCAAATTTATCTTTGAGTTTTTCTAAAACAGTGTTATTCTCTAAAATCGTCATTATTGTATTTCGTATTTAGCCAACAATTGCTTGTAGTGCTCTGAATTTCTTCTTCTTAGAGATTCATGTGCCACCAAATCCTGAATCCTCATGAATCCATCCAAGATCTGTTCTGGTCTTGGAGGACATCCAGGCACGTATACATCCACTGGGATAATTTCATCAATACCTTGTAAAACACTGTAAGTATCAAAAATACCCCCTGATGATGCGCAAGCACCGACAGATAGAACCCATTTTGGTTCGGCCATTTGGATGTAGACTTGTTTTAACACAGGCGCTAATTTCTTTGAAATCGTTCCCGCAACAATCAACAAATCAGCTTGACGAGGTGAAAAACTCAATCTTTCAGAACCAAATCTTGCTAAGTCGTAAGTGGCTGCCATGGTTGCCATAAACTCTATACCACAACATGAAGTGGCAAATGGCAGTGGCCACAATGAATTTTTACGTGCTAGACCTATTGCTTTGTCCAAAGTAGTCAACTGAAACCCTGGACCATTGTAGGTGCTGAGATTATTCCCGTATTTTATTGAAGTTACTTGAGTCATTTGTTCAACGGTTTATGTAATAACCTGTTGTTAATTATTTTGTTTATTCCCAATCCAAGGCTTTTCTTTTGATCACGTAAAAAAAACCGATCAACAAGAGCGCCATGAATACAAGCATCTCTATGAAAATCATACTTCCGTGCTCTTGCTGCATGCTTCTGAAGTTTACCGCCCAAGGGTACATGAATATCACTTCTACATCAAATAACACGAAAAGAATCGCTGTTAAGAAATATTTAATTGAAAAGGGATTCCTAGCATTGCCTTCTGACTCGATACCGCACTCGAAATTGTCCATTTTCTTATCCGACTTACGCTTCGGACCTATGATATGGGTAAAGACCATAGTCGTAGCCACGAAACCCAGTGCAACAAGCAATTGGATCAATATAGGCAAATAACTTTGAGGAGTATTCATATTTGAAACTGTTTAATCACAATTTTATCAAGCAAAAGTATAAATCAATCTTTTAATTGCAAAAGCATTTTTATGTGAAAATATCGTTTGGGAATCAAAGGTACACAAACCACTGAATTATAAATATTTACACACAATACGCTCCTTTTGGAATAATTCTAAATTATATTCCTAACGTATTTCAATAGCATACGATATTAAATGGCAAACGAATGAGATCTGAATATTTGTATGTAGCCTTCGATGCTTATTTCCCATCATTGGAAGTGGCTCTGCGATTAAATCGCCCAAAAGTCTTCATGGTAAAGCCCCAAAAGAATTTAAATTGGCCAAAAATGGTTCCTACGGAAACCAGAACGATATAATAAGATACAAACATAATAAGAATGCGAAGTGGCCAAAATGTCCACGGCGACATGGCTTCTTTGTTGATTCCAAATATGGATAGCAATGGCTTAGAGATAAACATGGACAAGGATCCTGAAATGGCGAATACAATGAAGATAATCACTAGTTGAAAATCGGATTCAATATTCCACTTTTCTTTCAATCTTTTCATAGACTTGTAGTTTTAACTGAATTTAATGGCTTTAATGGGTTTTACCCTACTTATAAAGAATAGAGGCACCATGAGTGCGATGATGATAAGAACAGATATGAGCAAGTTGATTAAGAAGAAGTGTTCCCAAGCCCACTCGATGGGTACGGAGGTCATGAAGTAATTTTCGGGATCTAATGGAATCAACTTAAAGTAGTATTGTATAAAACAGATTGTGAGTCCTAAAAAGTTACCCCAAAGTAAGCCTTTATAAAGGATGTTGAGCCCGTAATGAAAAAAGACCGTACCGATAAACTTATTACTAGCACCTAAGGCTTTTAATACCCCGATCATAGAGGTGCGCTCCATGATCATGACGATGATGGTGGACACGATGTTAAAACCTGCTACTGATATAATAATGGTAATGAAAATAACTACGTTAAGATCTAGAACCTTGAACCAATCGAAGATCTGCATGTATTTTTCGGTAATGGACTCAGTTTGCATACCGTAAGGCATGGCCTTGTATACTTTATCCCCTGCTTCGTTGATCTCGTCGAAGTCTTTCACAAAAATCTCAAAACCTGTTACCAGAGTATCCGCCCATTTGTTTACACCACGGATAACGCCAATATCTCCGATCAAGAATACATCGTCAAACTCCGTCATACCCGTTTCGTAAAACCCTACCACCTTTAACTTACGGAGCTTTGGTCTATCGGTAATGAAGTACATGATGACGTTATCGCCGAGCTTTACCTTAAGCTTTTGACTCAAAAACTTGCTCATCAACACTTCCATGGATGCTTCCTTCCCTCCTACTACAGGCATTCGACCAGAGAGGATGTTGTCTACAAACTTTTCCTTATAAAAGTCTTTATCGATGCCTTTAAATATGACTCCGTGAACTTCTTCGTCGGTTTTTAAGATACCTGTGCCGATTGCATAGACCTGTATTCTATCTACCTCAGGAATGGTATCAAAATAGGATTTGAGGCGAAATGATACTGGGACATTTTCGAAATTGTCGAGTTTGTCGAACTCAGATACTTGGATATGGGAGGCAAAACTGACGATATTGTTTTTGACATTGGTTTTAAAGCCTTCAAGAATGGCAAAGGAAAGAAGCAAGACTGTTACGCTGAAAGCTACACTAACAACGGCGATCTTAGTAACAACTCCAGAAAACTGACTATTACCGGCACTACGCAACTTTTGTCCTACATATCTCGCTACGTCAAATCTCATATAGTTTCAAAATTAGCACTATTTTTATCTATATAAAATTAATTCAGGAATCAGTTATCAGTAGGTGGGATATTCAAAGAATCTGTCTACGGTAGGAATCTGATTCGGCCCATTGTCAACGTCTTCTTCATAACAAAAAAAGGGGAGGTCTACACCTCCCCTTTTTTTGTTACAACTATCTTTTGAGTCTTCTTAATGTTTAAGGTTGTGTAACCACATTTCCGTCAAGGATGACGGCTGTTTGTGCTAAAGCCCTACCAGTGAGAGATGCACCAGTACCCAATGTAACACCTGTTTTAGAAATAATAATCGCTTCAAAATGTGAGTTAGTACCTAGTTCTACGGTGCCCGCAACTTGCCAGAAGATATTCTTCGCCTGCGCACCACCACTCAATACCACATTTACGCCTGAACTTAATGAAAGATTCCCAGCCACTTGAAAAATCCACACGTCATTGGAGGTTCCAGAGATTGTAAAGCTTGTGGGAGCTGTCACAGAACTGGTCCATTTGTAAAGACCAGGACTCAGCGTTTTACCCCCTATATTTCCTGTATTGAATTCGAAAAAATCGGGCTTAGGACGCGCAGCAGCATCGTCATACGCCGTAACCATATTATTTACGGCAGTAGTCAAGTCGGTAGGCGTCGGCGAAGCCATATCTGCACCAAATAACTTACCTGTTACTTGCCTCGCAGTAGCATAACCTGTCGCATTAGTCAGTGCCATACCTGTGATATATGAGGTTGCGGCTGGACTCAGGCCAAGATCTCCTGTTATTGTAGAAGTCGGGTTATTGTTAATTGCCGTCTTTGCCAAAATCACATAGTCGCCGGCGGCACCTAACTGTACTGCAGCCAAAGCAGAGGTACTCCCACTAGTTGTAAGGCGCCACAAGTAGTTTTCTAGTAAAGCATTACCTGCCATATCTTTGACCCCTATAGTTACTGTAGCGGTATAGGTAAGATTGGGCGCCAAGACACTTGTTGGCGTAAAAGTTGCTGTCTTGTTGGTATAAGAGATGCTCCCTGGCACAGCAACCGTACCTTGCATCACTGTAAAAGTAGTGGCGTTGATGGTGGCTGGTGCCATATCCTTACTGAAGGTAACCGAAACTACTTGATTACGCGCTACATCTATTGCGTTATTGGATTGATTAGTAGCTACTACAGTAGGATTCTGGGGTATTGGGTCTTCTGTTTTGTCTTTCTTGCATGCGGTCATTAAAACAACTGAGAGTGCAAGGCTTATGAACAATTTGAAATTGTTCATTATTCTTATTTAAGTTTCCCAAACTGAGGGACAGATGTGAATCAATTTTCACACCTACAAAGGTGTATAAGTTTATCCTCCAAAGTATTGCAGATGTCTGGCTAACAATTGCAAAAGTCACACATTAGCTACATAAGACTCTAAACGCCAAATAAGAGTTAAAATATTGATATTAAGCTTATTCGTTACCCAGACAACAAGTGCCTTAAAATAAAATTAGGATATTTTCGAGATATGATATGATTTTTTCCTATCTTAGCGGCATAGATAAATTTAATAATTATAAAGTTATGTTACAAAAACTACTATTTAGGAATAGTGTGAGGATACTATCGTGTGCAGTATTTTCCTCTGCAATGTTATTTGCAACTTTACAGTCTAAGGCACAGACTGTAACTACTAATACACAAAGCACCCATAATGGGTTTTTCTATTCATTTTGGAATGATAATACCCAAGGATCAGCATCAATGACACTCGGAGCTGCGGGCAATTACAGTACCACATGGTCTAACGTGGGTAACTTTACGGCAGGGAAAGGCTGGGCTACTGGAAAAGCTGATAGAGTAGTATGCTTCTCGGGGAGTTTCAATGGGGGAAGCAATGGTTTTTTGGCTTTGTATGGATGGACAAAAAACTCCTTGATTGAATATTATGTTTGTGAAAACCATGGATCTTGGACACCTCCAGGAAACACCAGTGACATTGTAAAGAAAGGTACCTATACCAGTGATGGAGGTACATACACGATATATACAGCTACGCGAACCAATCAGCCATCGATCATAGGTACTGCCACTTTTCAACAGTATTGGAGTGTGCGTACAGAGACGAGATCAAGTGGAACCATCACATTTGCTAACCACGTAGCCGCTTGGAAGAATGCCGGAATGAACATGGGTAGTACTTGGGACTACCAAATCATGGAATCAGAAGGATACCATAGCTCAGGAAGCTCCAATATCACTGTAAGTGAGTGTACTAGCTGTTCCACTGCTGCTCCTACAGTAACTCCAACGATAACTTATGAAGTTGGTGATGTAGCTGCGAAATTAACTGCTACTGGAACAAACCTAAAATGGTATACCACTGAGTCAGGAGGTACAGGGAGCACTACTGCACCTACGCCAAGCACATCTACAGTAGGTACTACCGTTTATTATGTTTCAGCTACTGGAAGCTGCGAAAGCTCTAGGTCTTCCATCACTGTAAATGTGGTAAGCACCTACAAACTTTACAAAGTATCTTCACCGATTACCGTAGATGGAACCATAGATGCTGCATGGGACGATGCAAGCGTAAAGCCAATGAACGCTTCTAAATTATTGTCAGGTGCCGTTTCTAATAGTTCAGATTTGAGTGGATATGCTAAATTACTTTGGGACAATACTAATTTGTACTTCTTGGCAGTGATCACAGACGACACCAAGATAAACGATAGTCAAAACTCGTATGATGATGACCAAGTAGAGCTTTATGTTGATGCTGACAATGCAAAAGCAAGTACATACGATGCCAACGATTGTCAATATTCATTTGGCTGGAACGACGGAACGGTGGTAGGTACAATCCCATCAAGCGCATCGAAAACAGGAATCACCTATTCGGCAATAGCAACCACAAGCGGTTATATAATAGAAGCAAAATTACCTTGGTCAACAATTAATACCTCACCCGTAGCAGACAAATTCATCGGCATTGACTTCATGATCAACGATGATGACAACAATGCCGAAAGAGACGGTAAGTTGTCTTGGAATGCAGCAACTGATGATGCTTATCAAAATGCATCGTTGTTTGGCACTGCCAAGTTAAACAGCCAACAGGTGGTTACAGGAGTGGACGATAGCTTTACGACTGATCATATTTCAATTTACCCAAATCCAGTAACGACTAATTTGTTCATCAATGGTTTTACTAGTGAGTTCGAATATGTAGTTTCTGATTATTCAGGAAGGGCTGTTTTGAAAGGTCAAAGTACAGAGAAAATTGATGTTGCAGAATTGGAGGCTGGTGTTTATATCGTAAAGGTAAAACAAGGCGAACGCTCCAAAACGATAAAGATTTCTAAATTATAATTTCTAAAAGGGGCCGAATGGCCCCTTTTTTATTTGTCTACTTTAACCTCAATTCGGGATCAAAAGAATAATGTCACTCCCCAAAAATCGGAACCGGCTCTTTCATGGCTCTAATTTCGCAGGTTGATGAGTTTCTCTATTATCCCAAAAAAATCAACAGAAATTTATTGCGACCCACAATTACTTCATTCTGAGAATTTTT
>CAMFLX010000034.1 GCA_945957555.1 uncultured Cytophagales bacterium | reverse complement strand
GGTCCAAGCGGACGCTTGAACCAGATCGCGGCAATAGTTCAAGCGTCCGCTTGGACTCAAAACCATGAAGCGTCCGCTTCGCAATAAACTCATCATGGCAATGGTTGCTTGATTTCCTTAAAATAGCGGACGCTATAAAAAAAAAAGGTCCAAGCGGACGTGCCTGTTGCACAACTAGCATTTTGTATCTGTGATCTCCATCCGGTCTCAAAGTAGCCTTCTAGCGTTTCATATTTGCCTTCAAAAATATTTTAGAACGGCTATAAGCTATTCTATCGGGCTAGAAAATATGTTTTTACTCTCAAAACATTATTTTTCGAGTTGTGCAACAGACACGGACGCTTGAACCATTACTGTATAAATATGAGATCTATCAGACCTTTACGCTCACCCATGTAATCAGCTGCGCTGCTGTACAGCCAAGCTTCGGGCCTGTCCACAAAACCTGCTTTTACAGGGTTGTTATGAATATATTCCAGTTTTTGATCCATGATTTTGTTATTGTCTAATACCTCTGGCTGATTGTGCTGCTGCCAAAACTGAAAATCATTGTTATTTGCATTCTTACGCCCAGCCCTTTGCATCATCCAGTACATCCACTCCCTCCTGCTCTCCCCTAGTGCTTCTTTGTCTTCCAAAAGTTTGCGGTAGCTCTTCGAAGTATGACTCTTCATGTCTCTGATGATGCCCTCTAGCGGCAATTCACCTGCTGTACCTATGATCATGTGGATATGACTGGGCATGATACACCAAGCATAGACTTCAAGGCCTTTTTTCTGTTGACAATGCTTTACGCTGTCGACAAAAACATCACGATAAACATCTCTTATGAAAAAATCAATCCAGTTGATGACGGTAAACGTCACAAAATATAGCTTCTGTTGGTCCCAGATTTTGTACTTGCGGCTCATACTCAAAAATATGAAAATTAGGGAATAGTTCAAGCTCTAGTTCAAGCGTCCGTCATGCTAAAGCTTGATTTACAACTTGGACTTAAAACCCTGAAGCGTCCGCTTCGCAATACCACAATTATGCTACATCATGTCCTAAAATTACTACGGCTCTTGTCACTTACTTCGCTTAAAATAGCGGACGCTATAAAAAAGATTGGTCTCCCGATGCATCGGGAACCCAGATCGCGGAAATAGTTCAAGCGTCCGCTTGGACTCTAAACCACGAAGCGTCCGCTTCACAAAACATCAACAATTGATCTTGTTGACCTTGGCACTTGTTACTTCATTTCCTTAAAATAGCGGACGCTATAAAAAAGATTGGTCCAAGCGGACGCTTGAACCAGACCCTTCATTTTTTATAACCTTGCGCCATAGGGGTTTTTTACACAGTATGACGCTTGAACCAGACCTTCATTTTATATGCTTGCGCCATTAGGGGCGGTAGACCTACTACCATCTCTTATACAACATGTAGCAGATGATCACCTGCTACTTCACGACACACCTTGCGCCATAGGGAGAGGGCTATTATAACTTTAAATTAAAAATATTATTAACCTCGTCATAGATAAATATATCTTGTTCAATTTCATAAGCTTGACAAAGAGCTTCAAACATTAAATATGAAGCAACTGGAATGGTCGTATCCTCGGGTAACCAATTCCATTCCAAAATAACTACTTGTAAATTCAAATTATTCTTACTCCAAAATTTCTCAAAAAAAAGTTCTGCTCCAAAGTATAGTGGAGAAATCCACTCACTTTCCACTTTATGATTTATAATAAGTTCCGAAACTCTCTTACTAGAATTCAGTTCTTGAATTTCAATTCTCAACCCTCCAAAATAACCTCGATTTTTCACTACTTTCCTAAATTCCAAATAACCCCTTCTTGTCATAATTATTTTATTTAAAATACTTTTTAACAATATTTGTAGGAATCTCTATTCCCATCTTATAAAATTTAGTTTGATTTAATAGAGCTTTATTTGTCATAATTTGAGCTAATTCCCATTCAGTAATCAATCCTGACATAAATGGACTATCAAGTCCTTCATATAAACCTTTTCCTATAATATTTTTTGAAGCACTAATGTTCACAAGATTAAGATTAAAATTTATTTTTCCATTGGTTTTTACTACTTTATCTGTAACAAGTTTAAATACAGCATCAAAACCAACATTTTCTCCTATTTCATCTTTCGTATAAATCCCAAGACGTTTCCATTCATTCATAAATGGTGCTCCTGTCTTTACCGAAAAATTAGATAAAGAAGTCCCAGCCTGTTTACCTAAAGAAATAGAAATTGATTTTACCGCTAATGATGTTGCCACCTGAGCAGCCGCTCTAACACCAAGAATTATATCCTCTGGATAACAAGGCTGTGCCACTCCGTGACCATGAGCATATTCCCATTGCTTGGCCTTATCACTATAACTCTCTTCTATCATAGAGAGAGTAGTTTTAAAACTTTCTTCTGTGAAAGGACTTTGCATAATAAAATGATAAAAAGTCTCTTTAGATGGAAATTCTACACCAAATTTAATATCTCCATTTATATAAGCAAGTGATTGGGTGGCAGGAGTTAATACTTCTTTATAGTCTTCTTCTGAATACCATCCTTCCTTTCTAATGGCTCCTGAATGCCAAAACCATTTATTTACAGTAAGATGAATTTCATCTGCAAAATACCTTTCGGTATATATTGTTTTGGTCTCACCTTCATTTGACCCTTTATCAGAAGGTGGCTCTCCTGTAGGATTATCACCATTAACATCAGACAAAATTATAGGACAGTTATGCATCACGGCATAATTACTCTCACTAATCTGATCCACAGGATCTAAATTCCATCTTCTTGCCAAGCGGCCATCATACATCCAATATTCAGCACTTGTAATGGATGAATTAAGCTCTGTTTCCTTTTCTTGCCCATTAAACCCATACCTATAAGTCCCCGAGCTTCTCAGACTTGAGCCGAAAGCGTAGTAATCCGTGGCTGAAACGACATCAGTCAGCCAAAAGGCCACACCCGACCCCTCCAAGGGAGGTGAAAGCAATGTCTTCTTATCCGTCACCGTCACGAGTACGTTACCCAGATGGTTGCTCAGTTCGTAGACTTTAGCACCTAAAGCTCGGGTACTGCGGCTCTCCCCTGGCAAGAGGAAGGTTAAGAAAGCGCAAGCGTTTTGGTTCACCGTGCTCGCAATGTTTGTTGCTCCCGTTACGTTTCCTTCTGCACAGAGGCGTATGGTGCCCTGTATGTGTGTACCCGTGGCAAGGCTCAGATCCCCTTGGATTTTGATATCTGCTGTCGCTGTTTCCAGATTATATACTTGCGCACCATTGCTCAAGTTCAAGGCCCCGAGCAACCAAGCAGATTGGCCATGAAGTTCGGCTGTACTGTTCTGGTCCAGCAAGACCGTACCTGCTACTTGTGCAAAACCGTAGACTTGTAGCGTACTGGAATTGGCAGTGAGGTTTCCAGCCACAAAGAGGCTACCCTTTGTATATAAAGAGGCGGTGGCCGCCATATTCAGATCCCCTGCGATACGAAGCTCTTTATGGTTTTCTAATTTTGAAAGTGCTATCAGATTACAATTGCCTGCAAAACTCAGCGTGCCATAGTTTTTATAAGTAGCTGCTGCCGTCATTTGTAAGGTCTGTAGGCTTAGGCTACCCCCTTCCAGAATCTGTACCTCTGAGGTTCCTGTATGGGTGATGGAATTAGGTGAGGCAGTACCCAATATATAGAGTTTGCTGCCTTCGCCCATGCTGATATTCCCCGTAAAGTTGGTACCCGTAACCACATAGCCTTCCTGCCCTGTGAGCAGGGTATAATCCGTAGCCCCTTGCAAAAGGACATGATTGCTATTGTTGGCATCGTATGCCACTCCTGTATTAGAGAGGGTATTTTGAGGCGCAGGCAAGACCTGATCCACCTTTTTCATCCCCAACCTGCTGCTGCCATACAAGGAGAGTTCTTCTAGTTTGGCAGCACCATTTGTATTTGGACTACCCTCATAAGAATAGTGGGCAATGGCATTGCCCGAGGCATCGCGCACGTAGAAGGTATAGCGTTCAGTGGTATTACCTTGGGCATCCTTCACCGAAACCAATTTATGGCTGCGCTGGCCCATGGCATCATAACCGAAGTAGAGATTGCTCTTGTTTGTGGCAGCTGCTGGGGTCCTCAGTACGCTATTGACCTTGCCACTCACGTTCCACTGAATCTCGGCGATGCCCTCTTTTTCATCCTTGATGAGGTTCCCTATGGCATCATAGACATAGTTGTCTTGGTCTTGGTCATCTATGTCTTCTGTGCTCTTGGTTGCCAATACATCGTCATCCACCCAACGCAATTTGTTGGTATTTTCAAGATAACCCTTCGCGATGGTATGGTAGTTATACTTAAAATTATCGACATCGGCGCCATCCTTATCCTTGCGCTCCAGTGTCAGGATATTCCCATTTTTGTCATAAGTAAAGCTTTCATGGTAAGCAGCAGTGGTGGTGGCATTGGCCCAGGTATTGTCGGTGAGGAAAGTGGCAGAACTCGCTTTCTGTACCTCCCTGATGCGGTTGAGCTGGTCGTACCTATAGGCCGAATACAGGATCTGTTGGTCTCTCTCGGTACTGGAAGCAGCCTCCACAAAAGGCCGAATGCTGGTGACCATGTGTGAGATGTTGCCATTGAACAGATCGCCGCCGATTTTACCAGAGACCTGATTGGTCGTTTCTGGTATGGTGAAGCTACCTCCATGAAAGTTGGTATTGGTGGTATGATTACTGATGCTTTGGTAATCATTGGTAAAATAGCCGAGGGTATAGCCAAATTGATCTTTGGCAAAATACTGGTGATCTCCTGTCTCAGCTCCATCCGTACCGATGTCACGCTGACTGTTAAGGCTTTCCCCATTCACCCCTTTGATCCAACCTTGGAGGGTATAGGCATAGTCCAAACCTTGGATGTTATGCTCCCCAAGTTCTGTACGAGACATTGGGCCATGTCTGTAATAATCATAAGCTAAGTCATGATCCCAACGAATACCATCGGCACTGGTATAGGCATGGATCAAACGATTATCGGCATCATATTCATAACGGTGCAGGAACTGGTCAACCTCCCCACGCTGGTAGCTAAAGGTATTCACATTACCTGAAAGCAGATCATAGTCGTAGTCCATACGTTTGTATCTATGTCCCGTTTTCTGGGCCATCAGGGTGCTTTCGGTGATGAGGGTACTTACATTACCATGAATATCATAAGTATAATGCTGAGCATGGTCATAGTCCCCTGCTTGGGCATTGAGATAACCATGGGTCTCGACCTTTTGGTAGGTCACACTTGCCACACGGTTGATGAGATTTTCCTGTACAAAATCCTTAAGGTTGAGCTTGAACTGTGGTTCTGTATAATAGGTACGGGTAATTTCTCTGCGCACGTTATCTACTGCGGTAAACCATGCTTGAAACGCCGCATCGCTCACGTTGAGGCCTTCGGGCAAGGTAGCAGTACTAAGCACTTCTCCTCCCTCATAAAGCCTCCCCATCACATCGTATAACATGTAACTATAAGCCTGCGCCCCTGCAGGGCCATCGGCACCGTAACTGGTGCCCGCGGCTTTGTACTGCTTGGTGTTTTGGCTCACGATAAGTCGGCCGAGTTTGTCGTACCAGAAGCGTCCGCTGATCTTGTCGCTGAACTCGGTGAGCATGGCTCCTCCTGCCTGAGTACCGCTCTGGCTGGACAGGTAGAAGTTGTTGGCATCCATGCTGGCCAAGGAAACGTAGTTTTCGGTATTGCCCGAAACGGATTTGTTGATCCAGGTTTCACCGCGGTTCACGGTTTTCAGAATAGTCCCGTTATCGCCCACGGCATAGCCTACGTTATAGTCCGTAAAGCTGATGTCTCTGAGGTTGGCAGTGGTCCAGTTGCTTGTAGAGGGCGGTGCTTTCTTCAGGAGTTTGGCCCTGCTGCCTGCTGCAGTGGCAGTTCTTATATCCAACTGTACCAAGGTACCTGCATCGCCCGCAAGGTAAATATTGTTTTCGTCGTAGACGTAGAGGGCATTGAGTTTATTGCCTCCTGTACTGAAGGTTTCAACTGTAAAAGTTGGGCTTGGATTTACAGTACCATTGGAATTCAGGATATTTTTGGACCAAATCACCGAAGGGCCCTCATTGGTACCATTTTCGGTAACAAAGGCTAGTACACCTTTATTGAAATAAGCATCCCTGATCTTTTTGGTGTTGCTACCATAGGCCACAGTCACATTGTTGTCATCGAGTTTATAGATTTTGCCATCAAATCCTCCCATAAATGCGATGTCATTGTTAATGGCCGCAATGGCACGGAAATCAGTCGTAGCTTTGTTTTTGATAGCCGTCCAGGTCAGTCCCTTGTTTTTGGATTTCACTAAAGTACCTGCCTTTCCTATGGCATATACAGTTTCAGAGCCCGCAACAGGCGAGACAGATAGTGCACAAAGTTTCAATGGATCTATTTGCATAGGCAATGCCCAATCAGTGCTCGACTTATAGGCGATACTACCGCTGTTGCCCACGGCAACTATCTCCGTACCACGCTGCGCAATATCCAAAACGGATACTTTGTCGGAGGTTTCAGGACCAAAACTACCCGTTGCGCTATTATAGGCATAGAGGTTCCTATTGGTGCCGATGATGTATTGATCTGTACCTTTTTCAATGATGGTTTTCTGAAATTCGTCAGAAGGCATGCTTTGTGCTTCCACTGAATTCCAATTATCTAGGTTATGAACCGCTGTTGTAGTGATGGCCACTCCTGTACCCGTACTTGGGTCAATGGACAAGTCTACATAGTCTACATCAGGAAGGTTGGTATACAAGAGTTCTGCATAGGTCTGAGCCATATTATGCTTAAGAATGGTTCCATTAGAACCTGCCACGGTAAGCATGTTCTCTTTTACGCTCATGCCTTCGAGACTTGGGGCATAATACTGTGCACTACTGCTCCAAGCACCTGCCTTGTACTGATGTAAAATCGCACCCGATGCCAGTATGATATTGTTAGCATCGTCGTAGCCCATGGCCGTGATCGAGGTGGCCGCTACACCTGCAGGCATATCTACTTTGTAGGTAGCCGTAGGTGTTTCTACCCCATAGGTCAAGGTATAGATCTTGTTGTCTGAAGCTATGGCTAGCATACGTTGCGTGCCTGTAGCGTCCGACTCCCTAAATGCCTGGGTATGGTTGGGCTCTATAAATTTGAACGATAAGGTCTGATTGTTGCCATCTTTATAGAGCTGTTCTACGGCAGTGCCATGATAGATATTGTATATTTTGTTGTCTGCGTCCACACACATCCCTGCGAAGTCCCATGTAGGGGTGTAAGTCTGGGGATTGGAACCCGCCACTTCTTTCATCCATAGCTCTGCCCATGCCGCCATTTTTTTCATGGTAGTTGGCAATTGCAAAGGTGTTGGGCCAGGGGTAATGGTTTTAGCATTCAACTTATTGCTCGCATCCACATAGGTCTCATAGCTTCTGCTCGCCGAGCTGCTGCCTTTATAACCATCAAACAACTTCACAGTCTTGGGACTCGTGCCCAAATAGAAGGAGTTGTCCAGTGCCCATGTACTTGGATTGTAAGATTTGCCTGTTTTGTCGACCAAGGCTCCGTTGATGTCTCCAACGATATTATTGATATAGGTAGACCAAGTGTACCCCGAACTAGAATTACCCTTGCGTTTGCTGAGGCGATTTTGATCGTCGCGCACCATAAGATCTCCATTGGCAGCATAAGCTGTACTTACAAGGTTGCCACCGCTTTGCACAAAGCTCATGTCCCATACGCCATCGGCCCATTTGCTAGCCAATAAGCCATGATCTCCGACTGCATAGTACTGATTGTTGTTGCCCAACAATACCTTATTGAACTTATAGGCAGCTTGTATGTTGATCTCCTGCCATGTCCAAGTACCCGTCTGATGACTGAGTTTGTAGAGGTAATCTCTTTGTGGCAAACCGGTCTTGCTGATGTTGACCGTAAGGTAATACAGGGTGGCTGTACCTGATCTTTGGAAGGCCTTGATATAGTTAATGCCCTCTGGCTTACCCACAACGGTTCCTGGGCTATTCCAAGTACCCACTCCAATATCAGTAACGGTGTTGATGTTGCCCAAACGGTCTATGATCATGCCCTCAAGCTTGCTATCTGTATTTACTATGAAATCCAAACCTACCAAGTCTGTTTCCAAACCTGTATTATAGATCACCCAGTTATGACCTTTGTCGGTGCTCTTGAGCAATTTACCTTCGTTGAGTACCGCTATGACTGTATTGTCGTCCACATATTGCACGGCATTGATATCTTTGATACCTATCTTGGTAATTTTATTCCATTGCTTAGCTTGGTCATCTGTAACATATATAGAGGAAATGTCAGCGGCATTGTTGGCCAACATTATACCATCGTTTAATCCTAGGAATTCAGCATCTTTCACGGTAAGATTGGGTGCTGGTTTGTAAGCTGTTTCTGTTGGGTCACTGACATTCCAAATATTGAACTGTTCATGATCTGGCAAGGACTGGCTCACCAATTGATTCAGTGAGTTATACCTATAGGTCGTAGCCATGGTATGTTGTGGTACATAGCGCAGGTCATACTTATTTTCATCCCTCAAGGTCTCTATCTGAGCCAATGCATCTTTGTCAGTAATCAACCTTACTCCTTCTGGAGGAACCGTCTTGATGAGGTTGCCAGATTGGTCGTAGTAGTACAGGGTGAACTGGTACGCAAACTGATCATATTCAGAAATCATCTCTTCTGCGGCCGTCAAACACTTGTCTATATATTGTTTCTGAATCCTTGCACGGGTTTTGGCTTCTAGCTCAATATTGAAATATTCGGTATTGATATCGGCCACCACACTTTTATAAGCTTCACAGTTATCCACTACCTCTATTTCGGCAGCATCTACCTGTACGCCGCAATCTGTTTTCAGCGAAATATCGTCAAAGGCAAGGGTAAAATAACCCAAATCTTCCACAATAATCCCTACTTCAATATTTTTGGTATTGGGGTCATTGTCAGCCCAAGGGTATTCGAGCTGGCCCTTTATACGTTGCCAACCCTGATCGTAATAAAGTATGTCTTCGTCGAGGCTTGCGATGGTGACGTTTTCCGCATTGGGATTACTCAGATCCTTGTAATAAAGTGTAATCTTGGGTGTGCTCGCATTTGATGGAACAATAGGCAGATAAGTAAATGACTCAGTTCTCATCCTCGTAAAACTGTAGGTGTGATACCCATTGGCAAAATTGTAAGTAGCCAAATCTGCTACATAAGCTTGCATGTCATCGCTGTCAAATACACCATTGAGATTCAGCAATCCATATTCATTGGTTCTGATTGACAGATCGATACTGGTAATATCGTTATAAGGTACCTCCATCTCCAAAGTACCCCTATTGGTCAAAGTCATTTTACGATAGATGAGGCCTTGTGTCGAAGAGGTGCATGTGGCAAAAGCTGCCGTAACGGTCGGGTTTGAAGAAGCAAACCTAAACGTGTAGGTAAAGCCAAGGCTACCCGAGCGTGTATTCACTTTTGGGAACAGCTTGGTCTCATAAGTCAATTTTACGGTTGCGGTATTTATATCAGGGTATCTGGTCATCTGTGAAGTATTGCTTACAAATGCCTCTAATATATAATCTTTGGCTTTGGAAATACTAACGGTTTGATACCAAAGTCTATTACCAATAGCTGCAGCGTTGCTTTGTGCACCTTCAGTGGAGAATCTATTTTCCAACAATAGCATGTGGCCAAGTCCTCCACCTGTATGGTCGCGTAGTTTAGTCATACCAGTAGCACTTCCATAATGCCTGTCTGGAGCTGTTTGCGCTATATAGGCTCTGTTATAACCATAAGAAACATCCTTATAAGCCACATCAAAGTCGGAATCAAAGGCCTTTTTGTCTACCTCAAAAGCAGGATCTTTAAAGTCTCCGTTGACCAGCTCATTGGAGCCAAGGCCTTCACAGCCAGGGCTACAGTTATCCAAAGGCAGGCAGGTGCTGCCTGTAAGTAGGACAGTACCAAAAGCGTCATTTTTATAATATACAGCCGTAATGACAAATGAAGAACCAGGATTGGTCACACTTGTATTATTGCTGGCTTTTAGGTTTCTGAAACCCACAATATCGTCAAAGACAATGTCGGTAGTGCTCAGATCCAAGTTCATCTCACATATATTGGTAAAAATTTCTTCGTCTTGGCTACCCAAACGGCTATTGCCAATAATCATGCTCAAATGTTTACCTGTATTGCTAGCGACTCCAGCATCGTTTGTAACCTGTACTTTCATACAGTTGGCATAGAGTGGTTTTTTGTTTTCATCCAAACTGATCGGGGTATTGGCGTTTACAGGAGTATTGGTGCCTGTGGTTGGTTGGTCTACTGGCAAATAGGTAAACTTATACTTAAACTTCTGCTGAAAAGTACTGTTTTGTGTCAGATTAACCGTTCTGGCGGTTCCATCAGTCAAATTCTTAAATACATCCTGAGCATTGAGGTCGTTGCCCGCCAGTTCATTGAGCATTTGCTCCAGACCTACCCTATTACGATTAGGTTCATTGTCACACTCCATTGGGATACCTGGGCCACATTCCTTAAATACAAAGTTCTTGAAATTTGTATTTGAAGTTCCGTGGTCCGCCATGATCTCTCCTTCAAAGGTCATGGGTACGAGTCCACCTCCGTTATTTACCCAGGCGGTAATGGTAAAGGTATTTTCTTTAGACCCTTCTTTAAGATCTGTAAATCCTTGAATATTGGTCAATACCACCGACTGCAATACTGAGCTTCCGTTGATCACAGGTGTGAGTTTAACCTTGAGCCCCTGCAATACATTGGGGCTTGGAGCTGGCATTTCGATAGTTACACTGCTGCTGGCTGTTAAAGTATTTTGATTTAGGGGTACGGTATTGGTGTTTGTAGTAGTAGATGGACCTGATACTGGTCCTGCATCAGAGCCCCCTGACCCCGTAATTTCACCCAAAACATCTTCTGAAGTGTCTGTATTGTTGCCTGAAGGTGGCGTTACCGCATTGTTTGTACAGTTTACATTTAACTGTTTATATGGAATATTTGCGTCATTATTTACCCCCGTAATGTACTTGTTCAGTGCAACGTTATAAGTTTCTTCAAATGCCCTATTCTGATCTGTAGTTGGGCGGTCAAAAGTGTAATGATTGCCACAATATAAGTTTTGAGTTCCTGCAAGACCATTCAACAAATCCAGCATAGCAATATTCTCTTTGCTAGGCACACAAGTTTGTGTAAGATCGGGATCCAAACTACCATCTATCGGTATACAAGTTTCCCCTTTTACAGTATAGCTTACCGTAGACAAGACTGTCTCTTGATGCTCGTCTTGCTCGCCTAGTATAATGATTTGGAAAGCTGCCTTGGCTATAAATTTATAGGTCTTTACAGTACCCGCCATGTAAGAGCCTGTATACTTTAGGTTAGAAATGTTTTTAAGTGAAACTTTGAACTTCCTACTCGGAAATGTGATAGCGGCACCATCTTCAATATCAACCCTCGAGGTTGGCGCTATGGTAAAATCCTTTTCAAAAGAGATAGGTACCACATAACTAGCTTGTGCCGAATGTGGAGCCTTGGTTTCTGCACTTGGATTATTTTTGTATAAGGTGTAGGTGTAAGCAACCGAACTTGGCAAATACAGATGCACTGTACCACAACCAAAGTTTGGCGCAACAACACTGTTCCCACTGATTTTCTTAAATTCAAGCGCTAAGTGGCTGTAGTTGGCTGAGGAGCCTGTAGTACCATATATCTCTTTTCCAAAAACACCAATTAGTCGGTATTGATTAATGGCGTAACGATAGTCTTTAAAGGCATTGCCCATAGGCTTGCCATAAGAAAAATAATCGAAAAGGGATGGTCCTAGATACTTGAAGTTTTTACCTGAAAAATTAAAAGATGAGGTAAGTGCACCATCAGTTTGTACAAAAGTATTTGTCTTTTGAGCAATATTAGAAATAGCGAACTCAAGATCTCTCAACATCGGGAACTGATCCGTTTTCAGGTAATGTTCCACATCGCGCTTAGTTACAAGTTCATCTACATTAGCCGATACATCTCCTCCGTAGGTATCATACTTGCCCTCTTCTTCCTTGTTATACCGCTTTGTCTTGGTTTTGTAAAGCGCATGATGCCACCAATTACAAGGTGCGAAACGTTGCATTACAAAATTGAAAAACCACCAACGAGTGAAGCTAAAGCTTCTACTCATGAATGGATTGAAACTTTCAGCACCAATACAGGAATTATTACCATAAGGCAAGGTTTTCTGCGTATACACTCCTGCCTTCTGATCGCAATATATATTGGCGCGGTCTTTAATAATTTCATTTTTGTAGCTCAAGTATTGTGCTACGTATCCTTGCCAATCCAAGTCTTTCAAATCATACTCATCTACCTCTCCGGCTGCTGCTTGGTCATTTACCAAAAACAAGGTTTGTGCCTTGTCATAACTCATCGTTTCAGAGGGAGGATTAGGGCTTCCGGCCAATACCTCTTTCTGTTGATCCTCTGTAAGTTCAGTGCCGAAATTTTCTGGTGTTCTGGTAGAGGGTAATATCCTATTGGTGGCGGCTACACGTTTTCTTAAGTCTAAACCATCTTTACTGTTTTGTCCCTTGAGTTTATTCAACATCAACAGCATTAAATCTGGCGAACTTGCAAAATAGGGATCGTGCTCCAACAGAAATTCTACCTTGCTCATGTCTTGTGCCTGAGCTAGACTAAACAGAGGTTTCAAAGTTGTCACTCGGTTTTCAAAGTAATTGCCGATCTCAACCCCATCAGTTGAGGTGAGCTGATCCACCGTTTTGGTAGAGATGATTTCGTCAAACTCCTCACTGGTGTAGTTAAAGCTAGGGAAAACCTTCTCGGTCACATTTGCTCGGTAGGCATAGTAGCAAAACTCTGGATGAGCCGTTACTAATGAAGCACCCCATGCCTCCTGCCACTTATCAGTAAAATCACTTACATTATGTAAATGCTGTGGCTCCACTGCATAGCTCTGATTGGGCAATATGTCATTATAGAAGTTTTTGTAAGCGGTAGGTGCTACCACTTCTACTTTCTCTACTTGACCAGGCTCTATTTTAACACCAGATGGCAAGGTCTTCGCCTCAGTAGCATAAGTAATCAAATAGATGGTACCCAGGGCCGATTTGACGCCCGATTCTTCCACATTCCAAACATTTGGCTCAAATATGAAATCAGAAAACTTGGGCTCGTCAAGTACCTCGTTATAATTTATTGAAATAGGAATATATACAATATCACCATATTCATCGTAGTAGTGCCTCAGACTTGCTTCAGGACTCTGGGCAGTCAGCGCAGGCAGGTCGCCTGGCTTTTGCTGAAGAACATTAAAATAAGGGTTTCTCCAGTTGCCAAAACCAAGATAGTTGGCTCCTAATCTGTTGTTGGTTTTAAACACAGAGGTATTAGAGCATTCGTTTTCCAAATCGGTACAACCGTATTGTCCCCCAGGGCTCACATCAGCTACTAGCATTTGATAGATGATCTGGTTAAGTTCTGTATTGCCACAAAGGTCTTTACACTCCTGAAGTTCTTTATAATAACTTCTTTCAGTAAGTGCTTCAGCGCCGTACTTGGCTACATGAGCTGCGTATGAATTACCCAAATCCTCAACACAGGCCTTACAAGGGTCTAGATCCGCACAGCTGATTCCATCTTGCGCGTCAAACTCCTGATCATAATCCTTATACTCACCCTTACAAGCCAATTTATAAGCCGCCATGTAGTTGTTCACATAGGCATCAATACTTTCTTGGTTCACCGTTAGCACTTTAGTAATTGTATAGGTACCTGCCATTAAGGTTTTATCTATATCGGGACTTAAGGTAAAAGTACTACCCTCACAGGTATTGAGTGCTGATAGGTTACCTATTTTGATCTTGTTCGAATTATATTTCTCCTCTCCACAGGCATCCACTATGGTAATCTGGAGATCGTATACACAATCATAGCAAACATTAATGTTTTCACCAGCCAAACACTTAAGCCCCTCCAGCTTCTCTGGAGTAATTTTATAAGTGATCTTTACTGGTGTATTATCGGTATCTACCAGCAACAAATGGGTAAACTTGAGTGAGGAATTGTTTGCAACCACGTTTGGATTGTAGCTCCCCCCCTTATTAGGGTCATAAGGCTTATTGGGGCTGATCAGTGTTTCAGTCTTAGTGATACGATCTTTGGAAAGGATTTTCCCACTACCATCTTTAACTACGGTTCCGTCTGCATTTATTTGATGATCGTATACTGCGCTTAAATTGTCTGGATTTTTACCAATCAGACAAGTAGCCACTACTTTCCCAGACATATCCAAGTAAGACACGCTGAGTTGCCCATTAGGGTCCTTTACTATGTTTTTCCTGTAGTGGGTATTGATACCAGCATCCAGACCAAACATTGCATCTAGCTCCACCTGACTCGGTGTAGCATAAGAATATTTGGTTTCGTGATTAGAATCTAACATATGGTCAATACCTACACCACTCTGCCTATTAACCCGACCTGTCGGATCAGGCGTATATTCTATTTGTGTGAAAGGAAAACCTTTCGCATCTGGAATGTAGGCATTTTTGCCCTCCTTGTTTGGGTTGGCTGGGGAATAATAATTAGAAGCTCCTGATCCTGTACCCATTGCCGCCGGGCCTGAATTGCAACCCGTTGGTTTATCAAAATCTTCCTTTGAATATTTGTTACCTTGTGTATTGAGCGTAAAATTTTCCTTGTAGTATAAGTTATTATCGGTACCGGGTTTCACAGGAACGGGTAGCGTCGCAATAACTGGGCGTCCCACGTGGTCATAAATCGTTTCACCCACTACCACTTCCTTTTCCGTGTTGTTAATGGCTTGTTCCTGTCTGGTTCTCAAGCTGCCATCATAGTATACAATATGATCTTTACGTTTGCCTTCTTCTGCAAAATCAACACTGTATTGCCAGTTTTTACTTAATAAAGCATCGACCTTAGTAATCGTGTAGGTATGCGATGGATCAAATGTACTTAGGTCTCCTTGTTCTATGTTGTTGTTGGACCACTTCCCAAACAAATTAGTTTGTGATTTATCTCCAGTACGGCCAACGCCTCTTACCCTGTATATCAGAAAACCCTTATCATACAGTACCGGGATCTGATAGCTATTGTTCTGGGTAATGATCCTCGTTGCATTATTTTTAAAGTCATATTTAAGTACGATGCCATCACTTTCTTTATAGTCATCTATATAGGTGTATTCTAACTCATATTCTTCGGCACCTACAAGATAATCCCAGTGCATTTCCAAACTTTTTGTTGCAGGTTTTTCTTCGTGCGACAAGCCTCCCGCAGTAAATGGCACCACTGTAGGATCAAAATCATAAAAACGCTCTACTTGGATGGCAGTTCGCAAACTGATGAAATTAGGCAAGTTATCTGTAACAACCGTAGTTCCAGCAGTTGTTTTTTTAGTAATACTTACAGCTTTTACTTCAGCCACAACCTTATAGGCACCCTGCATGTCTATGGCATCTAGGTCGGCCGCTTTCATACCCGTTTGAGCATTTTGCTCAACAGTAAGAATCTTTTCTACGGGTATTCCATTGATCAACTGACCTGTCCTATTGTAAAAACTGGCTTTTACCGTAACGGAATACGTCCATGCTTCACCAATATTAATAGCAGCCTGTTTGTTTACATCCAACTTAAACTCTACAGAACCAGTAATCTTTCGGTCTTTAAAGGTTGGAGTGCCAGACATGTTAAAATAAGGATCAGCATGTGCTACCCTTGCCCCTACCACCACCTGACTACCCGAAATCGGATATGAAGAGGTAGATTCATTCTTGGCCCATAACTGAACTACTAGGCATATAAGTCCAAAAAACAACGATACCTTACGCATCATAACTAGATATTTAAAATTTTTATACTCAACAATATTATCAAAGAATCAACGAAACGATTCATCTCTTCCTTCACTTCTTTATTCTTCCGTCAATAACCTCATACTTACCAAACCCTATGGATGGCAACAATCTGTCTTTTGACTTTTTTATGTAAAAGTCCTCCAAAAAGTATTTATAGTCTTTGGGAGATAGCACTTCATACTTACCTAGATAAGTCTCCAATCGCGGTGGCGGCTCAGGCTGACCATCCTTGTCCGAAAACATGGGTTGGGCATAGTAACTCACCGTTTTGAAAACCACATAATCTTTCCGACTGTAAAACAATTCTATCTTCTCCAATTCTGAGGCTTTAAAGTTTGCTTTTGGCTGCATTGTAATTTTACCAACGGCATTGGAGGGATCGTTCACCGACTTTGTCTCATAATATTTCATCAGCGAATCTAAGTCAAACACAAGGCCGGCATCAGCCTTCAACCTTTGTGCATAAAAGATTTTTTGTTCGCTACTGTCTAACTGTATGTATACCCGTCCAAGCCTAGCTTGTATGGTACCTGCTATGATCGTAACAAGCCCATCACCTTTGCGATACATGGTAGATTTATAAGCTTCTTGCAACACCGATGAGGTGTGCGACTCATACAGTTTATAATCTACTTTGAGCTGGTAAGTTTTATGAATCTTGTGCTGTTCATTGATCTTTTTAAGATCTTGAATCACAGATTGCGCAGAACCAACTTGAACGCAGAGCAAGAGTATAAAAACTTTTAACTTTATCTTCATTGAATAAGCTTATTATTTCTTTATGTTATCCCTGTTTTCTTTAATGGTCATAATCCCTCTTGAAGTCTCCTTTTTCACTCTCACCAATTTACCCTCATTGTCGTATTCATAGAAGGTAGCGTAGTTATTGTCATCAAGCGTGGACATGAGTTTCAAACTCACAGGGTCATACACAAAAGTCTGCATGGTGCCGTCCAAAGGATGGATTCGGATATCATCGTAGATAATGTCATAATCTGGTGAGGAATTCAGCCTGATACTCGCTTCATTATACACATTTGGTACTTTAAATCGAACCTGAACCCTTTTCCAGCCATCAATAAGTGGCTGATCTGGTGACATACTTGCCACAATTTGTTGAATAATCGCTTGATTATTTCCTAGAAACTCCAATCGAATACCTCCCTTATCTTTTACTGGAGCCAACTGACTAACATTTTCCTTCACCCAGCCAGAGAGTAAATATTCTTTATTGGCTTGAAGTTTGAAACATTTTTCGCAAATTTCACCACAAGGTAGACAAGTATATGGGGGAGGACACTCGGGCGGTTCGTCTATACAAATCTTACGGCCAATAATGATACTAAAAAATACGATTTTGCCATCCAAGGTGCTCTCTTGTACCTCCTTAATAGATGCGCCTCCATTAATGCCGGCAAAACCTATCTGACCTGATGAGGTTTCTGGCTTAGAGTATTTGAAGATTTCTTCTATCTGCTTAGGATCCATCATACCGGTCTGATTCATGTAATCAGCTTCTGTCATACAAGAAAACTGTTTCAAGACAACCTTGTAAGTAGCTGGGTGCTTTACAGTAATTCCATTCTCAACTTTCAATGCCCCTTCTTTTGCTAACTCTATCGTATTCAAATATTTACCATCTTTATACCAATAGTAATCGGCTGGATTTGTAGATAAAGAGAAATTACCGCTACCAACGCCAGCATTAGGGTCAGTTATTTTAATACTTGCTTGTTTGGGTTCCCCCGTCTCACAAATGAACGAGTGATCTGCTATCAACTTCAACTCTTTCACAGTTACTTCCACAGCGCCGTCACCTGTGCTACATGCCAAACCTGATTCCATTACCCTAATCTTGTAGGTGCCAACTCTGGTGAAAGTAACAGGAACGGGACTTTTATTGGTCTGCATATCAGAAACGCCGTCATCGTTCAAATCCAGATTATAAGCTTTTCCTGGCACATAATTATTGATGCTCAACAAATAGGTTTCGCCCTTCACAAGTGGCACACCATTACAAGGTAGGCTCACCGTCAAACTTTGTGGCGTTTCTATAGGCATTATTATGACGATATTAAGAGATTTGGTATATAAAGTAGTTCCGCTTGCATTCTTAATCGTCAAAGTTAAAGGGGTACTGCTATTCAAATCTGTAGTTATCGTTGTCGCATTGTTGTACTTAAGCGTAATCCAATTACTCTTGGCAAGATCCGTTTCTGCCTGTGTCAAAATGGATGCCGTAACACCGCCTGAAAAAGTAGGTAATGTCCATGTATAAGTATAATAATCATCCTTAGGGAAGATTATATATTGGAAGCTTTGTTCATCGATCCTATTTTTACAAATATCCATGGCTCCTTGAAGTTCACAACTATATGCCGAATAGCGCACTACAGGTGAGGCGTTGAGTTCTTTACCCAGCAAACCAAATACCTTAGTACACTCAGTAGACGACACTGGAACAGGGATAGTCTCTGTTGCACAAAGATCAGAATTAACTCTTTGCCTAACACGAGCATAAAACTGCATGTTTCTTCCTTGAACATAGGCTTCAGTAAATTTTAAATCAAAGGCAAAGGTCTTACTGATATTATCCGTATTGAGTATCCATCGGTATAAAATAAAATCCCCAACTTCCTTAGTTGAACCAACAGGACTTGATGGGTTAAGCAGTGCGATCCCTTTTGGTGTATATAGCTCAACATAAAACTCTTTAATATCAGATTTTGCTGAAAGGTTTTCAATCTTAATGTAGGAACCTTGCGATTTCAAGTCACAACCAATAAAATCGCTGATATGCAGGGTAGTAACTACCGAACCTTTGGGCGCTGTATAGTTTTTGGGAAGCACCTTCGTAGACATCTGCACTAAATCGCTTGAGCCGCAATCCTTATTGCCTAGGGCCGTTATGAGAAAAGGCTGTTCTGGATCGTAAAGGTTACCTATCTGTTCAGTACATGTAGAAACAACTCTGAGATGCAATTGAATTGAAGTATTGGCAGAAAGATCGTTTAGATTCGTAACGATCTCTCCAAGATTCCATCCAAATAGGCCTTTAGCTTTAAAGCCTAAAGTTGTAAGCGTACTCAATGTACTTGGAGTACATACTGGTAAAGAGTATTTAACCCCAGCTATTAACAAATAAGACTTGGGTTGTCCCTCATTATTTAATCCTGTTTCATAAGCAAGGCCATCTGGCATATTCACCCCTAACTTAAAACCACTCAATATTGTACTGCCCTGATTTGATATGGTACTCACAAATTCAAAACCATTGCAAATACCCGTAGTTAAATGATTCGATGCATTACTCACCACCAATTGTGCGTTTTTAAAAATGATCTTCAACTTAATCTTTGAAAAATCTTTGCTGTTGCAACTTATTGGCTCACCCTTACAAACTGATTTATAACCCAATTCTGCTACCTCAACCCCTGCCCCATCATTGCCACAACTTTCTATGATAGCCCTAAATTTAACTTTTCCTCTATTCTTTATACCATCATACCTAGCCATTGTAGGTATAAACATAAATGGCTTAGTATCATACGGATCAATGTTTGCTGGAAGGTCAATATAGGTATTTCCTCCATCTATACTGTAGGATTTCAACTTTACCTTAGCCCCATTTAAGGTTTTCCATTGAAAATAAAAGTCAAAAACTCCCCCATCATTATTGGTTTCCAATGGTACTTCCCATTCCGCAATATTCCCATTGCCATTATAGATATCGCTAATATTCCCATTGATTTCACAACGCATAGGAATTAAACCTGTAGAACTAGGTGTATTTAAAGTTAATTTAATAGCCCCTCTGCCTAAATCATAACAATCTATTGTATAAACATTAACTCCCAAATCTGGGAATTCACAATCCTTATTGAAATTTCTCTCTAGTAATCCAATATTACTTGGATATCCATACCCTAAATAATAATCCTCAAAATGAGGAAAAATTGCATTCCCATCAGTAAGACTTAAATTTCGATCAGGAAATTTTTGATTGTAAAAAGTCTCAAATGCGTCTGCCATTTTAAAGTTATTGACTCTTAATATGGGTCTAAATTCGTTTGGAAAAGCTCCAAAATAAGATTTGCATTCCACAGAACACTGATGGTTATATTCAGCACATACAGACAGATGGTTATAACCATCTTTTAAGTTTGGCGTTCCATATTGAAATAAGTCAAAATGGGTTTTGGCATAGATAACAGCATCTGGATTCGTATAGTAAAACTTCGCCCTGAATGACTTACTGAAATAACCAGCACCCTTAGGATTTGCAGCATCATTGGAGAAATTGGCACGAACCCTCATCTTAAGTTCTACAAAAATCTGGTGGTCAAATGCCATCGCTCCCAACTGATCGTGCGGAATCACAACCAAAATTCTTCTCACATTGCTACCTACGACTCTCTCGTGTATAATATTGTTTTGTACAGTAAAAGACCTTAAGGTGATCCCATTGGCGTCTTTCACGAATATGGTCGCGAGCCTGCTCCCAGAGAATTCAAATGGCAATTCTAAAAGATCACCTTCATATTCATAGGTAATGGCTACAGAAACATCATTATTGCAATTAGCCTGTGAAACGCCTTTATAGATGCCCTTTGCGAGAATGGTAAATTCATCGTTCTCAAGAGCCGCTTGTAAATTGATATTAGCAGAAGTCACATTTGCCTCTGTGATCTTTTTCTGAGGGTCTAATGTTTTGGCTACATAGTTTTCAAGAGTCCCAGCGGTGGCATTATAACCACTTTGAGCCAAATAACCATAAGTAGTTCTAGTAACATCAATATCAGTTACCCTTACCTTACAATTGATATCACCATCTTCGGGTATTACAGAGCAATTTTGCTCATCGCTAAACAACAAGACTTCATCGCTATTGGAATCAAAAATAAAAGCGCAGCCATTGTCAGGAACATTGACATCAGAAAGCGTACATGTGATTGATTTAGATGAAAACAACAAACATGAATTGGTATTCTTAATAAGGGCCTTAATCTTAATACCATTTTTAAATCTACTAAAATCCCAAGGCCAGCCAGAATACTTTAAATCTTCAACTAGATAAAATGAATAGGTTTTGTTTCCCTCCAAATCTGTTTGAGTATTTATAATCGTAGTATTGTAATCAGTGGGAAAGCTTAATTCGAGACCTACCGGTAGTTTAATTTCCCCTTTGATCTTCCTACTTGAAACATCCATTCTATTAAATATATTCATAATGGATGGAAGGTCTGCTGTTATGGTTATTGGCTCCTCCTTATTATACTCAAAACTACCTTTCATATCAAATTTTATAGAAGACGTGCTAGGAGGAATATATTCATGATGAAAAATATGAAAGGCAAAATCGTACCAATGGCACCATGTATTATAGCTTATATACAATTGAAACAAATTGAAGTAAGGACTTACATTGCACTGGTAAAATTCATAATCAAATTTTAAATAAAAAACATTCCCTCTTTTCAAATCATTATATTGTCCCTCCCCATCTAGATCATCGAAAATAGCATCATCATTGGGAAGAACTATATTATAATGATCAGATCCAGAAACCGGGTTTTGTATTTGGAGTTCTACAGGGTTATCACCATTAGAATTAGAGACCCAATATGCCTTTTTAAGCCTTGCATATTTATGAATCTGAATTTTGGGGTTTAACCAATCTCCATTTGCATTAGGATGGTAATTAGCTATTGAAAAAACTACACTCTGTTGCGCCTCTGTCAATCTGGAAGTACCATAAATACCAATCGAAGGATCTGCTTTTTGAGGGCCTGGAAAGTTGATATTTACAGCTGTTTGATAAGAAAGTTGGGGATGAGGGTCGTTTAATTCAGCAAAATTGCAGGCCAACGCCCCACAAGAGACTTTTGCATTGGTTAATACTTGCAAATTAACACTATTATCCAGACTTGGGTTTCCACAATCAGTTGCATACTTGAAGGTCTCCTTAAAATCATAAGAGGAACCACTTGACAGCTCTGTATCAAAAACAATCTTAAATTTGCCATTGCCATTATTAACAATCACAACTTGCGTTGTCCCCGTTGTCTGATCAGAAACCAAGTTTGATACCATGAAAAAAGATTGTTGCTGCTCATTAACAGAAATATCAATAGACACTTCTTTTACTGGTACACTTCCAGAGTTTTTAACAGTAAGTTTCCTTGTACAGTCCACATTTCTTTTGTGTGGTTTTGCCGATTCGTCGGAATAACTTATTGAAACCTTTGGATAGACTACTGAAAAAGAAGTTTGATTAGATTCAGTAGACGATGGTGTATAGGTCTTTGGAATTCCCGCTTTTACATAATCTACTGTTAGGGGTAGGAGATTTCCTGTTCCCGTTTGAATTTCGTACTGGCAATCACCCAAAATCCTAAAAGACACATCTAGACCATTTACAGGCAAACTCACAGGGTTTGTCAATCCCAATGTTATGCTGTTATTGTTTACCACAGGCACTTGATAATCTATCCCATTAAATGTAACGGTTGTAGCATTCCCACTTTTTTCAAAAGTCAAACCTGTGGGAAGCACCATTTTAATACTATTTATAGTAATATCAGATGCCCCTAAAGCATTTTGAATTTTACACGAAACCTCGTTGACCTTACCCGTACAAAGCTCCATAGTAGTACCACCAGCACCATTATAGCCAAACAAATAGGTAATGTCCTGATTTTGAGCAAATACGTGCTGTATTGCACAAATCACCCACAAAAAAATGCTAAAATATTTCTTCATCCTAAACAGATTATTTTATGTTTCATTTAGATTTAATTCCCGTTGGCACAACATTTGCCAAGATCCATTTTTGCATCGCTAGCATTGGCTTTAACTTTTATAGCCGTCTTACCTGTGTGTGCATCCGTACTTTTGTCAACATTTACAAACTTGTTTTCATAATACATGCGACTGTCTTCATCTTCAAAATTTTCAAAGAAAAGCTCATTACCTCTGGCGTTAACACCAGCCGCATTTTGACGTGTATTATTATAGCCGTATAGAGCTGCAGAATAACGACCTAATGGGTCTTTAACCTCTGCTTCCGCACCAGAATATTGATTTACTTCCGTCACTTCATTTGACACTTGCCATGATGTTGGATCCTTGACAAAGTCATTGCCAGCGCTAGGTACCCAGAAAGGATTAAACCTATAATATCCGTCTTTTCTTCTTCCACTTGGGGTATTTTTATTACGCTCTACCAGATAGGCATACGACCTGACCATTCTAAAATTGCCCTTAACGCCCTCAAAAATAGGATTAATCAATGATGGCATGGACACATCATATCGTCTACAATCATAAGACCAATAGTCATTATATTCCACAGCAGAAGCCTGTAATACCTCATCTGTAAGATCAAATTTCAGATTACCAGAAACATATGTTCCATCTGCCGAAACCACTAAATTTTTAATCGGATTAGTTAATGAAGCTACATTCATCACAGAAAGACTTTGCATATTCCTTCTACCCGACCTTATCACTTTAAACTTGAAGAGACCATCTAAAGCAATTCTGCAGCGCTTCAAACCATCTTTCCGTGGATCCCCACCCAAGAGTGTTAGAAATTTCCCTGTTTCTGTTTCATACTTTTCTGTCACATAGAACCTAAAGTTTACATAATCCTTATTAATCTCAGACCAAGTTTCATCCAAGTACAACTCATCCCCAACCACTAAATTAGTATAGACGAAATCTATGACTGGTTGTGGGTTTTTAGAGGTGGAAAGCTGTCCATTGGTAAGTTCCATTTGTAATCGCAATCCAATATTCTTGTAGGCTTGACCCATTCTATCATAAGCCCAATGCGCTGGATAATTCGTATTAAACACTGGATCGTCAAATTCATTTTGCACTTCTGTAATCAATACTTGACCCGTTTCTGCATCATAGGCGCGATTATAGGTTACGATTTTGGAACCCAAATCATCCGCCTCAACACGGTCCAACAAACCGACTTTACTAATTACCTTTGTAGCAACACAGGTTCTCAATCGTTGATGATCTGAAGAATATGATGGTAATACACCCGGCACCGGCAATATAAAAAAGACCATATATAAATCATCCAAGTTGATCTGAACCCCTGGACTATAAGAACGAAATTCACTTTCACTACTGTCAAATATGAGGTCGGTTTCTACCCCAACTGTTGCTTGTCCTACGTTACCCTCTTTATCTATAACCGCAACTTGATTATCCAAATCCGACGGTCTATCGGCCTTCGTTTTATAAAAATACCTCACACTAGAAATCTGTTTTCCAAACTCGTTATAAACAGATTTACTTTTCGGCTTACCTGGCATATCATTCACAATGATACTATAACCCTGCGAAGCATCGAGGTGATCTATAGTTTTAATTTTAAGCAAGTTAAATAGTTTTGGCTTATTATAATTTACCTGAATATCAGTAGGAATGTACCTAGTCGGAAAATCCTTAGCCGTAAAGAATTCATTAACGACATAACCTGTTCCATGATTTCGAGCTGCCTCAGGATAAATATCCTTAACAACCACTCTACTATAAACAATTGAAGGTGAAGGGAAAAAACTTTCACCTACTGGATCCATGGTAGAAGGCTCATCATCCGCTTTTAGAATACGCTGCTCTCTATTTCTATTGTATTTGATAGGCTCTCTTTGAGGGATCTCCTCACCACCATAAATAGGTTCGTAACTCGCAACACCAGAGCTAATGGTCTGTTCTGTATTGTTGATTGTAATCCCAGATTGTGTTATAGAATACTCAAAAGTTTGACCATAACTAGAATTATTTGCATCTATTCCGTTAACATTTGCATTATCATTCATGATTACACTTTTTACTCTTGTGCCTCCTCCCAACTTCTTAAAATCGGGATTATTGAGTTTCACAAAGGAATTCTCCCTTAGGAAATTTTTGCATTTGTTTTTATTGAGCATGTTTTGATCAGGGCTAGAAAACATCTCAGCATAGGTGGTAAACATACCGGCCAACTTTTTTAACACAGTCACAAAGCCACTTTCAGGATCACCTACACCTGGGTCATCATAAGCAACTTCAGGAACAGTAGATCTACAAAATTCTGAGGCACTTTTGAATATAGGGCTAACGTCTTTACTCCCCGATTTCTGAGCAATGTCTACGAACTTCATTTCAATATATGCGGATGTATATAAATCACTACCCTGAGCCTTTTTGTAGCAACCAAATGATTGTATCCCAGAAAAACCAGTAACTCTTTCATAATGTCCATTATCAAGATCTACTAAAAAGTTGAAATAAAGCTGATCTAGCTGATCAAAATATCTACTTTGAAGTTCAGCCTTGTCTTTCACAGGATAAGGAAGTTCAACGATTACATTCCTAAACTGCAGCGAGCCTTCATATAATGTATTGCTTGAAACAACATTATCAGGGATATTAGGATCACCATGTTTAGCCATCTCAACTATCTTAAACATTTGTTGTGCACGACGATCCTGTACATAAGCATAGTCATCAGACTCATAAGCAATTTGTATATCGCCACCTGATGGTAGCTGTATTTTTGTGAGTGTCCAGGCATAGGTATATTTATCCAATCTTTCTTTCTGATCTTTCACACCTTGACTACCAAGCTTATAATCGAGTTGTTCTGTAAAAGGAAACTCGGCAATATCTCTATAATCGGGTAATGTGTTTGGGAATGGTTTATAGGTGCCCCATCTATCTATATTTTTAGGACCATAATTAGGATTAAAATTAGAATAAGTAAATTCATACGGACTAAATCTCTCTTTCTCAGAATTTTGATAAGTAAAGAAAATTCTTTTTAAAGTTAACTTCCCTGTACCAGAGGATGTATTTTTATAGTTTGCGGCATCTCCGACTTTGATAGTATTATTAGAAATGGTAGTTCCTTGCGTAAGCCCCTCATTGTTAGGCACTCCTTCACAAAGTGAATAGTCATATTCAAAATAGACACATTTCAATGGGATGGGCACGTAGCCAGATATGCCCTTCTTTTCATATTCCTTTAAGCTATAGAGCTTTATATTATCAAGCTTCAAAACTTTATTTTTGTTATTAGTTTTGTCAACACCACCGTTTCTGCCCTCAACACCGAGGCCATCTTCTCTGACACTTTTATTAAAAACAGCTACATAGTTTTTAGTCACGATCTCATCCAAATACCAAAGTTCTTTTTGTCCATAAACATAACTTGCTTTATCATCTTTGGAAAAACTCCTCAGTCCCTCTTCAACTGTAGCGCTGTTGCTGGCCATTGGCATACGCCAATTATATTCTCCGGTCCATTTCTGATATTTGAAATGTGTATAGTTACCCATATCACCAACCGATGGTCCTGTGATTTCATCATTATCTATGTAGTCGCTAGATAAAACTGCAGTTAATAGATAAGAATGTGCGTATTTAGGCAATTCTGTGGATGAAAAATAGTGATCAACACCCCTTTGATTCTCAAGGCTGTTATCTTTATTAGCTGAATAATTAATGGTTCCTTCTGGTTTATTAATATCTCCATTTCTGGAATCATTTAATTCTCCTACAGCAAAGGTTACTTCTTCTTGAGATTTATTATAAGCGGGTATACCGTAAATATACCTTGAACCATCAGACCTTAATGCTGTTAGTTCTCCTATATGATGTCGCTTGGAATCATATTTTGATGTAGTGTACAAATCTGGCTCCAATCCAAATTTTGAGGCCTCATCAATGGTCAAAAAGGAAAAATTTTGATTTCGCTTTCTTCTTTTCTCTCTTTTAATTTGTGAGACCTCCTTTGATCTTTCATCATAAACTACTTGGGACCCGCCTACATTCTTATATTTATACAATCCATGAAGTTTACTTTTCAATTTCATACCAAAACGACCTTTTGAGACCTCCGGATAAACCGCATCATCCTCAAGCACATCCGTATAAAATTTATCATCATCATCAACAGATAAATCTCCAAATTCCTTGAAATAATAAGGTTCATAGAGATCATTTACATGATCCCCCAAAAACTTCGTTTTGGACTCCATTTTGTTGTCAGAATACCAAGCCGAAGTTTTTTTAGTGACTATATTAGCAGCAATATCACCTCCAAACTTTACCACAGAGCCTCCTCCAAAATCCAAACCGACACTACCATCCATACCCCAAGTACCTGTATAGGGTTCATGGAGAAACCCGACATCGCTCCTGTGAGGTCTAAATACCGCACCCATACCTTGACCATTTGCAGAAAAAATATCGTACGTATAATTAGTTATGGGAAGGCGTGGCGAATTTACAGTAATGGTGCCTTCCCTCTCCCTGTTAAAATCGTGTAAGGCCTCATTTTCTTCTGTGTTTTTTACGGCTTTATGAGAGTTAAAATACCCATAAGCCTCAAAGTTTCTTTGTTTATAGGCCAATTCCTGCCAAAAAGCATACCCTTTAATATTCCAAAGCGGATCCATTCCTTGTATTGTAGCTCCAAATTTAAAGGTTGCAGAAATTCCCCAATTTCTGGTCGGAAACTCAGAAGAGGGTATATAAGTAGAACCTCCAAAATCCATTGAAGTACCAATACTTCTTTTGCCATACGCATAAGTTCTTTTATATGCTTTAGCATTTTCATGAGTACGGCTATAACTAAGACTCAAATCTTTGAGACCTTGCCTAGAGTTATAAGCACCTCCAAAGGATAGTTTCTTTTCAAATTTATCTCCAGCACCACCAGACCAGCTAACCCCAAAAGTTGGCGAAATAGTGGCTCCCCCACTAGAACTTGAATTTAAAGTTGCTCCTAATTTAAATTTAGAATTACTCTTTCCTGTAAAACTGAACTGAGGAGAAAGTTGTAATCCAAAACCGATGCCCTTATAATTATTATAGTTAATATCTAAACCAATCCTAACACCTCCATTAGATTTTGCGGCTTTAAGAGCCTTAAAATCCAACCCAAATAATTCCACCAACACTGATGGATTTACACCCACGGTCACATCCTTCTTTTGATTAAATTTTTTGGTTACCACATCGCCATTACTACCATCAAAATCATCTGGCAAGCCTCGCATGTTTCTGTTGATGACCCCGGGATTGATGTTCCAACCAAGGCCTACCCAAGAAGCCTCTTGATCCATATTGATCCCAGAATGGTAGCTAATGTTGATCGGATAACCATCTACGTCCAAAAGTGGGATGTTATAGGTAAAATCACCACTGGTAAGGTCCACCAAATCGGTGGTGCCAATAGGCTCAAAACTCTGTACCTCTGGTTGGCTAGGCCCTGAAGAAAGCGCCCAAGCCACACTTGGAGAAAAAAGATCAAACAGAAAGACCGTCAAAAGCCAAAACGATACCAATCTTTTTATGAAAATATTCTTAAACATATACATTTGTTTTATTCAACCACTAGGTGGTCTACCTTATCCAATTCTTCCTTTTTAAATGTAAAGTGTATGCGACCTACCCCGAAAAGAGGTTCATCATATACTACCACCAAATCACCTTTACCCGCATTGTTATTCTCAAAACCTAGGTCAAAATTGATCGTAGGTGAGATATTATTAAACCGTTCAAAATGATAAAAGACATTCTTTAAAGTATCAGTACCTTGTACCATCCAAAAGTCCTTCTCCCCTTCAAAGGACAGGTAATTGACGATCTGCCCATATTCTTCTTGCGCTGAGGTCAGCCTTCTCAAAACTTCCTGATGGCTTTTCAGATCTTTTACAGACATCACAAAGGCATAGGATTTCTTTTTCCCCTCTTCAGCCTTGTAAGGCTTGTTATGTTTGTAGCTATAATACCTATCTGGTCTATACATCAACTTAAATTCGATCTCATCAAAAACCTTGGTTTGGTTCAAGTGCTCATTCCTTTCAACCTCCTGCACATATTCCACACTTGAGAGTTTCTTTGTACAAGCTGCTGATACAAGGGCCACAAATAATAGGATGATCTTAGCGAGTTCCCTTGTACTTTTCATTGACATATTTCAACAAATCTTGCGTTACGTTCAATGATTCTTTTGCATATAAGGTTGAAAAACCCTCATCTTGCCCCAACAGCACATCTATACCTTCTTCCTTAGAATAATCTGAAACATACAGCTTTAACCTCTTAATGATCTGATCTTTATATTGTAGCATTTGCTCTTCTTGCTCTTGCTCTATACTTTTTTGTTGATAAAAATAAAGCTGACGTTTCTTCTCAAAAACCTCTTCATCACTTCTTTCATGTGCTCCCTGCAAATTTTGAGATAATACAGAAAGCTCTGCTTTTAAAGAATCCATCTTGGCCACCTGGACAGACTGCGCTTTCTTAAAGCCTTCCTCGAGTTCTTTTTTCATGTTAAAGCTATCGTAAAGCTCGATAAAGTTAACATATCTGATCTTTGTCTTTGACTGTTGATAGTAAAGCACTGAAGCTATTAATAGCACCAATAGGCCCAAGCCCCATATATATGATTTCATTTCTTTCATTATTTTCAATCCAAAGTTTTAAAGCGCAGGTAGCCCCTGTGGTTCTTCTCATCAACGACCTCAAGCACGTAGTAGCCGCCTGCACTCAGGCCACCCGCCCCGCTCAGGTCAAGCATATAGTAGTTGTCGCCCAACGTCTTCTGGGGAACGGGAACACCCGTGACCAGGCTGTTGGTTTTGTCCCTGATTTCATATTTCAGTACTGAGCCATTGACATATTTCTCCCGGTACCTGAAGTACAGCTTACGGCCCTTTACGTTCTCGTAGTTGCCCTCAAGTGCGGGCTTCAGGTCGTAGTACACGCCCTGCTCCGCATTCATCAGGATGTTGGAATTGTAAACTCCACCCTTGATGCAGTCGCCGTTCTCCCCTACAGATAGCGTCGCCATCACCATGTCCTGATCCTGTAGCGTAGCGGTGTAGCTCGTGCCCGTGCCCGACTGCTGCCCGTTCTTGTACCAGGTCACAGTATTGGCCTGAGTTCCCGATGGAACTAGGGCCAAAAAGTCTACTGATGCATTTGTTACTGGAAGGTTACTGCCTGTATAAATACTAATTTCTGGAACTTTCAGGCGCTGGATGTCAAGGCTCTGGTTACTACTCGTAACGCTAGGCTGGCTCGCGCAGCTGCTCGTAGTCGATACCTGTACCTTCACTTTGTCCCCATCGCTTAAGCTTGCGCTTGAGTATGTTGAAGACGTTGCACCCGTTATGGCCCCGTTGTTTAGGTACCACTGGTAGCTGGGCGACAGGCCCGCAAGGTTCGTAACTGCACTCAGAACAAGGGGCTGGCCCGTGCACAGGATAGCGGGGCTGATGCTGACACTGGCCGTAGGGCTGATGTAGTCGACTATGGTGAGATCCTTGCTCACGGTCTTGGACAGGTTGCAGACGCCTGTCTGGTAGGTGTAGCTCACCGTGTGGGTGCCTACGGGTACGCTGCCCAGGCTGTTGCCCGTGACGCCCCCACCCGAGAAGGTACCCCCAAGTATATCTGATGTCAGCTCCACCGGGAGTTCCGTGGCACAGTATTGAGGCTTGTTGGTGATCGTGGCTGTCTGCTCGCCTGTGGTGCTGTACTGCACCGTAACCGCATTGCTAGTTACACTTGGGTTGCTCACGCAGGTGCTCGTCGTGGTGGCGCTGGCCGTGACTACGTCGCCATTCGCAAGGCTTGAACTGGTGTAGGTATTGGAAGTCGAACTCTGCACCTCGTTATCATTGACCTTCCATTTGATTGTAGGAAAGAGTTCCGCAATATTGGAACTGGCCGTGAAGATGACTGCTTGATTGGGGCAGACATTGCCTGAACCTAGACTTGTGGCAAGGGTTTGGGTGATATTAGTTTGTCCAGATGGACAACTAAAGCCGTAGGTAACCAACATATTGTTCAACATTACACTGGTATAGGCTTGAGAACCTACAACACTCCCTTGCGGAACTGTACTTCCCGAAGAAACCACACTTGTACCTAGGTTCCAGACCGTTCCATTGTAGGCAGCAATACCTACCACATTGGGGCTAATGGGTGTGCAATTGTTCGAGGAATTCCATGGAAGGGTAATCGTGACACTCACATCATACCAAAGACTGGACATAACGGCTCCAGAGGCTGAATAGTTGTTAAACTTCCAATATTCGCATTTACTCACATCCTTGGCAGTACCAAAGGATGAGGCATTCACAGGAACTCCCTCAAAATACTCAAGGCCTATTAATCCTCCACTTTGATCATTACGAGTTATAGTTATGGGAGCATAACGATTCATACTTCCAACCGGAAATGTGAAAGACTCAGGAGTGAATATGGTTCCAATCCTTTGTTTTGCAACCTTACCTACGATATAGCTGTTTGGGCCCGCTCCAGACACATTAGTCGAAATTAGAGCCAACGGCTTAGTGCCTGCCATATTGTTTATGATTCTTCCTTTAACCATGTTAATGGTTCCAAAAGCTGTTGCATTGTTCATAAAATATAGAAAGGAGGATTGGTCTATAGTAAGGTCTTTATCCGGCTTGTTAATCTCAAACCTAAAAATATCAAGCTGTGTGTTGGTACGTCGACTGGAACTCAAGCGTTGTGGGCTGGAACCCAGAAATTTCACATTAAACAGCTTATAGGTATAGTTACAATTACAAGCTCCTGTATATCCATAGTCGATGTTAACATTTGAATAGAAGTTGCAAGCATAATTGGTACTACCCACAAGGATAGTGTTATTTTGCCCCCCGGTTACCAAAAGACTATTGGCATCAAAATCTCCTTTAAAATCCATATTGCCAGCCCCAGCCAGATTGATATATCCAGTTGAGAGCTCCAACTTGAACTTGGCGTTGAAGGTTGCCGGTCCCCACATATTAAAGCCATTGCTAGCAGCATTGTTTGTCGAGGTCAGATCTACATCGCCATCATATACGCCTCCTCCATTTACTAAAACTCTGGTGGCGACAGCTTTTATGTTTTGGCCACAAGTCATATTATTCAACTGAAGCCCAGCAGTACCTGTAAAGGATAAGTTTATTGGATATTGAAGGCTTGTCCAATTGCCCGTTAATACCAAACAACCATCAGTAAAACCACTATTACCCTGCACCATCTTTTTACCTGATGCAAAAACGGGGTTACCAATTAAAACATAACCAGTGCCCCCCGTTTTGGAAACAGTGATATCTTCATTAAATGTACAACTGTTAAAAGCTATGGCCGCATTGCCAGTACCACTTGTAGCTACAGTACTTGAAAGTATACAAGAGTTAAAAGTAATATTTCCAGGATACCCTGCATTTATAGCACCTGTCGTAGAAATAGCAAGAGCTGAGTTAATCGTAGAATTGTTTATAATAATACTCCCATATCCACCAATAAGATCAAGCGTTCCAGTACTTTCAGTTCGGACACCACTTACTGTTACATTATATGGTCTTGCATTAATGCTAATATTATCAATTATAACATTCCCAATAAATAAAGGATTGGAAATGGATGCATTATTGGTAATGGAAAATGTAGCCTTTAGCCCATCAAATGTCGGTGAAATAATATTAAAATAAGAACCACTAAACAATACATCTTCTTGAAAGGTCGAATTGACCAGATTCGATGGCCCTCCTTGAGAAACCGTTATTGCATTATGAAAAACAAAATTCTTAACAGTAATTTTTATTGCGCTTTGATAATTTTGTGTTAGAGTCATTAAAGTGCCGTAGAAATCACTTGCATTTGCATCATCTCCAATTACTAAGTTTTTATCAGCTATGTTTATTGTTGTTAATGTAACATTTCCATAATAGGTATTTTTCCCCAAATAGGTTGTGGATGCACTTTGGGCTCCAGCTTCCTTCGTAAATGAAAGGTCTTTCTTAAATAAACAGTTGCTTATTGATGCATTTGGGGTGTTGATAGTACAAGAAAAATGAAAGGTAGTATTATTAACATTAACATTAGTAGAACTATTATTTGATTGAATTGCCACAGAACCTATCTGCGAACTTGCTCCAAATACAAAATTTGAACCAATATTAACTTGATTAATTCTTGTATTGCTAATCGACGCTGGATTAATTGAAAAACTTGAAGCCTGTGAATTTGTATTTAAAATAGAACCCATTGACAAGTTTGCCAAAGTCAAATTACTAGAAGTTAAACCAACAATAGTCATCGTATTGCCATTTAAGTCAATAGTTCCACCACCATTAATAGTTAAGGTTGCAATAGTAACTGATGTTGAAAGAATTGGACCGCTACTTACTTGTATATAGACAAAATCAACAGAACTTGGTAATCATGATGCTGGTGTTGCCCCTGTGCCTGTATTCCAGTTTCCCACATCTGACCATGCATTTGAAATCGCACCTGTCCAAAAGTAATTTGCACCACTTACCTTAAAACAAACTATCCCAAGAATAATCGCAAAAAAGATATTTTTCATAAACAAAACGTTCCTTTAGGTGTTATGTATATAACTCACACTCAAATTAGATAAAGAACTAAACAAAAAGTTACAGAGAAATTTATATTTTTCTTAAAAAGGTGCCTAGTAATTAAATCGCTCCTGTTTTCTGTTAACTAAATTAAAGTTCATCAATTATAAATTATACACGTGTCACAAAAGTATATCCTGAAACTCAAACCTCAAAGGGATTTTGGAATTTTTTTGGTAACACAAACAATGCAAATGATTCACTAACAAGAACTTTAACTATTCAAGCATGAAATAGCACAAAATAACTTTGTGCAAAAATGATGATCTCTTTAATATCTGCATATAAATAAAAATGGGGGCTTATTTGCTCTTCTAAATGTTAGCAAAGCGCATTTAGAAGAATAGGTACTTTAGGCTCTCAGACCCGGATTCCCACAAACACCTCAATAATATTACCGATATCCCCTACTTGCTGTTTTAGTTTAAATTACACTTGACTCAACAACAAAGCGATGCCTTCGCTCTGAGCAAAGACATCGCCACACTTAAATTCAAAACTCAACATTCAAAACTTAAAACTTCAGAAATTAATCTACATCAAGAATCGCCAAAGCATTATTAGCACCATTTTTCAAGTGATACTGCACCCCATTAATGATCTGCGTAAACTCGATCTTGAGCAGATACATCACCGTACCAGTTCCCACTGGCAGCTGCGCGGGCCTCAGCTCCAAGTTATTCGAAGTTCCATTCAGCTCCATGATCACTGGATCACCAACCTGTACATCGCTCACCCCAGTCACAAAATCGATATTGGCCACCGCACTTCTGAGTAACACATGCGTAGCACCAGAAGGATATGCAATATCGTTGATCGGCACCAAATCATTGATCAGCACCGCTCCCCTAGCCTTATCCAGCACCCAAGGCTTCACCAACACACTACCCAGAACCGCCTGAAGGTTAAAATTAAAACCCTTCAACAAAGCCTTACCAGCTGGCGAGGCTAGCCCACGCGCAGGAATCCGACTACCACGAGCACCCGTTGTATCTAACTTCAGCAAACCCATCATCAGCTTGGTCACTCTGTCAACCACCTTAGAGTCGTGAGCATCCATCATCAACGTCCTACAGCTATCACGCAACACCTTGCCACTACTGCCAGCCATGCCAAACTCCTGTCCGTTTTCACGCGTCCTCGCAAACGACGGATCATTAGCAATACGATCCCCACTCACGCCACCCTTCTCTCGAACCATATCACCGTCCTGAGAACTGTAAAAGGTCATACCACCTACGGTACCCTTAATCTTGAAAATACCCTTCTGTCTAGCCATTTTTCAAAAATTTTAAAATTGAACATATCCTTGGGAGACCGTACATTCATTATTTTCAAAGATCCCGCCACACTCCCATGACCACACCCTAGAAACCGTACCAAGCCTATACCTCCAAGAACCTGACACAAGATTAAGCAGCAAAAAACACAGTACCAAAACGACACTTCCGAATCCAGACAAAGAGGATAAAACAGGAATATTCTTACAGATATGCACTTTTTGGCACAAATAGAACCATTAAAGCAAAACTTCCAGATCGGTCATTTCTGTCCACAAAAAACAAGCGACAAACACTTGACTTTTTCAAAAAAAAGTTGCACTTTTAACCCATGACCCCACTTTACCTAACAACAAAATTCCACACTCATGAAAGTACCCAAAAGGATTTGCATCTACCCCAAGGATGTGGCCAATATCACCGGAAAATCTGAAAAAACAGGTCGCAATCTCATCAACAAAATCAGAGAACAACTCGGCAAACCCAAGTCTGGCCTCATCACCATTCCCGAATTCTGCCAGTATACAGGCATCGCAGAAGAAGAAGTTAGAAGGTTTTTATTGGATTAGTAGAGACGCGATGTTCGCGTCTATTTCAAAAAGTGTTCGCCTCTCTTTCTCGCGATGCGTCTCTTTGTCACAATATTCGCGTCGGAGTTGCTACCAGTTCAAGCCTCCGCTCTACTAGTTCATAAGTCCGCTTGTACTCATAACACCGAAGCCTCAGCTTCATAAAACAAAGCGGTGCCTTCGCCCCAAGCAAAGACACCGCCCAAAATTCAACACTCCTGCCCAGCAGACTATCGACCAGTACGGAGAATCAGTCGCAGCCGCTCTCCGTACAAGGTAATGAATGCAGAGTTTTTAACTCGGATTTTTTGCAAGGACTTTACCAAGCCGATTGCTGTTATTGCTCTGCCTATGAATTGTCATGGATGAATTGCCACAGTTTTCATCCCCTGGCCCCAGATTCCACACAATAACCTCCCATTATACTGTTCTAATTCAAAACCCAACATTTATAATTCAACACTCCTACACAGCAGGTTGTTTCTATGCATACCAAGAACAACCACGAAGTGGTTGAACCCGAAAATCTCAATAGACTTTGTAGTGAGAGCCACAAGTACAATATAATGAGGGTTTGGGAGTCGAAATTTGTGTAAGAATTTAGTGTACTAAATTGAGCTCAAATTTTGATGAAAAATTCTCAGTAT
>CAMFLX010000033.1 GCA_945957555.1 uncultured Cytophagales bacterium | reverse complement strand
GTCTCGTGGGCTCGGAGATGTGTATAAGAGACAGGTATACTATAGCGTGGCAGTTCTCTGTAAGAAATGGATATTCCGTAACTCCATTTATCCCCACTGATGTTTTCTCAGCAATTCGTGAGAAGGTTTTTCATGCTGTGAATGATAAGAAAACAACTCCTTTATTTGAAAGATTAAATAGTTTAATAAAGGCTCTTCCAGAGGAAAGTTTCTTGGTGGAAACCAAAAGTAGCATCACTTCCTTGTTAAAGACAGCAGTTACAGGGGATAGAAATTACGATATTGATGGCGATAAGCCTTTTTTTATTGGATGGAGAAGAAATCCTAAAGGAGATTTCCCAAATCCATTAAATCTAAATAAGACAGAAAGACTATTTGGATTTGAAATTCGAGAGCTCTGTTATAAAAATAAAATCAGTTCGAGATGGTCAATTAATGCTAATGACCAAAGTTTTGATTTTTTAAATTGTACAAATGTTAAGCGAGAGATAATACATGGCAAAGAAATTTGAAGAATATACTTCTGAAGAATTAGAGAATTTATGGGAGAGCCATCAACAAAATCTGAATCTAATAAAAATAGATAATGAAAAATGTGAGCAGGTTAAAAAACTATATAAGAATAAAAAGCTAAATGTAATTCCATTGTGGCATTTAGATAAAACTCAAATAGATCTGAAACTCCAAAGAGATAATCTAAATGATGAAATTTTGGAAGACGGATATGAAATATATAATTCAGTAAATATTGAGTTGTTATTGAGTAAAATGGATGCCAACGGAACAATATATACAGGAAAGCAACTTTTTCATAGAGCCCTAAGCAAAGCAAACATTTGTAAAGTAATTAATCATTGGTTAGAAGGTACAAAATTGATTCCTCCTTCACTAATGCCTTTAAATGGCAAAATCAATCCAGTTGACGGTAAGCATCGATTGCAGGCCGCTGTATATTTTAAGGCTAAAGAAATACCCATTTTTGTTCCTAATATTTGGAAAGAGGAGATAGAAAAAATTCTTGAAATTAAACTTGTAAAATAATCACGGCTCTCCCCAAAGCTCAAAACACAACCTTACCTGAGCTTTGGTAAACAACTTTTGGTACTTGGTATAGCCAATGGCTTCAAATTTATGCAGGCTTCTGTTGATCCATGCTGCCAAAGTATTTTTACTTATTCCGTAAAGTTCACACAGTTCTTTCTTGGTGTACATGCGTACGTCAGCAATCACTTCATCTGGGAAGTTTATTGTTTTTACTTTGAAATCGGAATTGTTTTTCATTTCCATTGTCTATCTGTGAATGGATTTGAAAAAGAATACAGGAGGCGAGAATCCAAGACCTGCGGAGAAGTTTGCAGGAATAGGTTCGTCATCTTCTAAGGTACTTTGATACGTCTTGGATATAGTTGCACTGTGAACCCATCCAGGGGAATTTAGTGCAGGTATGTAAAGCAAAGGTTTGATCTGTGTAGTAGAAATGCCTCTGAAACGTATTTGTGAATTGCTATTGTGTTGCATGGCGAAATAATACAAACCGGCACTAAGAACTACCGATAATGCACTTAGTATTTTATCTCCCACTGAATCAATAGCAATTTCAGGACTTTGATATATCACTTTTCCAATCAAAGGCGAACGATTATCTCTGGCACGAACAATTCCAACATTCATTTTACTGCCCCCATTCCCGGCATTATTTAAGCTTAATGCTAACTCGTTCAGTACAATGTCTCTTTCGAGTAAAAAAGGAATGTAGGTGATTAGATTTGCCGAGAAGTTGGACGAATTACTTATGCTTACCATACTGGAAAACAAAGGAGACCAATACCTGAGCGTTCCATCAAATAAGCCAATGTGTTCGTAAGGATTTGCCAATACCTTGCTATCAACAAGTTTCCCATCTTGGTCAAAGATCGGAATCTTGCCCGCTGGTATCGGCTCTTTGCGAATTACCTGTTCTTCTTTTACCACAATATTACCCTGGACACTATTCATAGTTTTCTACTTCAAGGTTAGGGTCAGTAATCATTCCCGTTCCTGACATCAAATTGTTTACAGGGCTTCCTGTGGCATTATTGGTAGTCCATGAATTCGTCAGTTTAAATTTGTAGTTGGCATTGTTGTTCACAATCCAGCCTTCTACACCATTGACGAAGCGACAATTGTTGATGATGATATACTTGTTAGAGCCTGCACCTCCATATCCATCTGCACAGTATAGGTTATTGTGATTCCCTTTAAAGGAACAATCCTGAAACAGGTATTTGGAAACCTGAGCATCTGAATAATAATCCAAGAAGCTAATGCTTGCGTATTGACCATTGCTATTGGTATCAATGGATTCAAAATGACAACGATAAAATTTTAGAAGGTAATTATCCGTGAAAAATCCAGAATTGCTTGTAGTGACCAGCATTCCACCCTTGATATAGCAGTTTTCAAATACAGTCTGTGTGTAACCTGAATAGTTTCCTGCACCTAAATAAGTAGGGATGGTATTGTTGGTTGATACCAACTCACAATTTCTGAATTTGAGTTTTTTGATTTGATTGAAACCTCCGGCATTTCCTATAATTTGCTTGGGCCCTTCAAAGCGAATTCCTTCAAACTCTAAATCACAAGAAACATACGGTGTAATTAATGCCCAGTCCTGATTAGAGGAAAGGTTTTTAATTGTGCCTTTTCCATAGACCTTACATTTTACATAATTTGGATAAACCAAAATGCTTCCGTAGGAATAGGAACCTGGAGAAACCTCAATGGTTGCATTAAAGAGATAATGGTCAATGCCATTTTTAACAGGGAATCCAAAACTACTGTTTACCTGATATACACCAGGCATGGTAATACAAAGTCCTGGTGTACCCGAAGGAATAGAATTCATAGCAGCAGAATGCGAGTAGAATGGTTTGTTGATGTTCCCTACACGTCCTGTAAAATCATTGCCAAAGGTTTTGTCAACTATGACCACATTACCAACATGTCCCAAGCTCTCAATAACATTGAATACATTGTTTCTGGAAGGGGCATGTGTAGTGTCTCCCGGCCATGTAGTTGGGTTGTACGCTTCCTCAATGACCTCCGCAGGAGCATTGACTTGTGAAGTACTTTTGGAAGGTCTGGGGCGGTATAAACGAAGTTTATTAAGAAGCATTAGCCGAAAAATTGAATCCTGATTTTATGTTGTCTTCCGGTTTCTATGCCAATGATTTTAAATCGTTGCATGTTTTCCGTTCCCTTCACTTCATAAACACCAAAGTCACCTAAAGGCATACCTTCAACGGATGTAGGTGCGTCACCGTCTTCACGAAAACGTAGTACAATATCTTTGTTGTATTGGTAAGGATCGGATTCAATGACCATCATTGCATAACGTGCATGTTCGGGAATAGAAAGCGTTGATACCGCATCCGCATTCACCTCCAACGTAACATAGCCCACACATTCTCCCTGAAAGAACAAGGTGTATAGTAAATCGCTAATGACGTTGTGAAATGGAATCTTAGGAATGCGCATGACGTTTACTTTTCTTCTTTTGTTTGGTATATAGATGATATGCTCCGGCAACCGTAGCACTTGCCAATAGCAAGGCTACACCAAATCTGATCCATCGTTTTTTTTAGCATTACGGTATAATTCCTCGATAGGAAATGAGGAAGGGACTCTGCTAATGATATAGCGTTTCCATTCGCCAAGATTGATAATACGGTCTTTGTTCCTGTCCAATCCCTGATTGTACTTATATACAATGTCCGGGAAGTTCCATGAATCGGGACGTTTATTGATAAGAGCCGAAGGGTAAAATGTAATCAGGTACAGGTCTGTAAATCCATTGACATACTTTGCCCACTTCTTGAAATATTTCTCTACGTAATCCAATTGCTGTACATTGGTCATAGCGAGTAGTTGCTTAGTGGTTGTACCAAGCTCTGTTGCAACAAAAGGCATAAACTGAATCAACCCCGTAGCTCCACCCATCGGGTTTACTGCTTTATGGTTGATATTACTTTCCATGTACATTACCAGCATGAGCCAATTGGGATTAATCCCTAAGCGTCCACTTATTTCCTTTACTTTTTTGATGAAAGCTTCTTTGTTTTCTTTCACCATGTATTCAAATACCAACATATTCTACTTTAATTTTTTGCGTTATACATATTTCACATGATCCGATGGAACGACTGCCATTGAATTGTCAATCGCCTTGAACATGGTCATGCCATTGGACACTTGTTGTTCATCTCCAAGGATGGTATTCTTGCGAACTGGAATTCTATTCTTGTTCCTGTCAATTACATAAGTATCGGTAATGGTGATAATATCTCTGAATCCTGCAAGACCAGACAAACTCCATCTTCCTGAACTAGCATCAAGCTTCAAGCCCATGCGAATAAATTCAGCCTTGATTCTTTCCTTGGTAAGGCTATCAGACACAAAAGCCTGATCCAGTAAGTGAGTAACAATGGTTTTACTAACAAATCCGATACTTTTGTATGATTGATTCACCGCAGAGTATTGTGTCGTATCTTTAATTTGTCGGAGTATGGTCATCACTCCATTACTGTCTTTGGCATTGGCAAAAGCGTAAAGCTTTTGAGCCAGGTCTTGTGGATTGAATACTATTGTGGGTTGGTTGTTGACAATCTGATTGAATAAAGCTTCATCTACTGTTAAGCCATAGCCTGCCTGACGTAAGGCGTTTTGTGTACCCGTTCCGAATATCCCGTCAATGGGAGTAAGTTTACGGAATACTTCAGCTCCTATAATGCTTGATAGAGCTTCCTGTAACTGTCTTACTCTTGCGCCACGGCTTCCTTTCTTCAAAGGAAAACTATCATTGGCTGAACTGCTGAAAAAATTAAATACGCTCTTTGTATTGCTACTTGCATTTGCAGTACTCATATCACCACTCTGGTCTCTTTGAGCTTTCAGGCTCAGATAATACTCACGGGCAAAGTAGATGGCTCCGCCCACTGCACCAACGCCCAAGGCATAAATAAACACTCTTTCAGGAGTGATATTCACTTTACGTTCTGTAGTTCTGGTATTACTCTTTCTTTTTGCCATCTATCGTTTTACACTTAAAATTCTTATTACTTCATTGTACTCGTCACTGGTCAGCTCGCTTTCCAGTTCTGCTGTCAGGCTTTTGTTATATAGCCCGAAGTAGGCATTTTGTACTTTTTGATAGGCAGATTTAGTGGGTATCTGCCGAAAGACCTGCATTACCATTTCGTTATTTGTTCCCCAACCCATCCAGTTATCATTATCAAAAGCCATTTTCAACTGACGAGCAAAAGTTGCAGGATCACCTTCGCTAAGGCTGTTTTTTTCTATGCTGTTCTTCTTAGCTTTTTTGTAGAGGAATCTCGCAAGCATAAACATACCTGTGGCTGTTCCCAATCCAAGTACGGAATAGGTAACCACTGTTTTGAATTTGTATAGTCCTCTTTCATCATGGTTCATAGTCCCAATGCCTTCTTGGCTAGTGCCGTTTTTATCGGGTCATTCTTGACCACATCGGCAAGCTTGCGTATTTCATTTGACTTCAGCTTTTGCATGAGTATAGAGGCAGCTTTAAGCTTTTCGATAGCCTCATGCTCATTAGTAGCTTCAATGCTTACTTCATAAGTATATTTAGCCATTGTATGTATGGTTTAAATCGTTCAATACTTTTTCAATTGCTTCTTTATGGTCAGAGAGGTGTTGCAGGATTTGCAATACCTGGTCAAATTCATCTTTGGTAAAAGAAGATTTTAGTTGATTGACGAAGGAAATAGCATTACGATCCTCTTCACTTGAAGTCGTTGTACTTGTTTCTGACTTAGGTTTGAAACTTACTTCTGTTTCTTCGGTAGTACCTTCTTCCAAACCTCTTTCCTTATTATCTTCTTCAATGAGACCTGCCAGCGTTTCACCACCTGGAAGTTTGGCAATGATTTTTGGATTTCTGCGGATGAAGCCTTCCACGAACGAAGAACCGATTTCTCCAAGTACACCTTTAAGTGGAGATTGATTGGAAGTGATTTCTTCTTTTTCCTTTTCAAGCTTTTCAATCTCTTCTTCCAGCTCTTCGATTTCTTCTTTGAGTTCTTTGTTTTCCCTGCGAAGGTTTTCAAACTCCCAATTGCGTTTTTCTCTATCAATGCCTTCCTGAATGCGGTTGTCTATTTCGATACCGCTTAATCCCTGCTCTTTGGGTTCGTCCTGAAAAGTAAAAATATGCTTGTCGTTATTGTTGCTTGTACCTGTGTAAAACAGGATTTCTACCGCTTTACTGTCTGGAGTAACAAAACTCTCAAACATGGTAAACATCTCCGGGTCATTGGTTCTGCGTACAGCCTTGAATCCATCTACCAGTATTTCATAGTCAATGGGCATCCCTTTCTCATGGTAGAGTTTGAGATAGTCTAATAACTTATCTGCTTTCTCTTGTGTGTATTTTTGCTTTGCGATAATGGCCATATCAGTTCACAATGATTACTTGAATGAATGTTATTTTTCTTGGACTGCTTTCAGGATTTTCAATTGTGATTTCTCCTTTATGCTGATGCGTATTTTCATTACTGCTACTGCCAGTTGAATCGTACACCCCATAGTCCGAATCCACAACTAAACCCACCGGATGGTCCACTATAAACCAAAGTTCATTGTAAGCAGTAATGCTTACTTTTGACTGACCAAGAACGGTAAGTTCACGGTAGCGGGTATGCCAGTTTCGATAGCCTAACTGCTTTAACCTTTTGGGAATGAAATCCAGTATGAATGTTTCTGTCATTGAACTTGTTCTGCTTTACTTGATTCTTCCGCTTCCTCGTATTCCACATAGATCGTCAGTGTAAAACTTCGAGTTTCTATGGGACGATAGAGACATTGCAATGAAGTTGTATCGCCATCCACTGTTACCGGAGTAGGTTTGGGTAAACGTCCTGTAATCCACTCCGGCATCACATCCAAATCTTCGGTATTGGAATCCAACAAGACTTCATCAGAAGTGATGTCTTCAAGGTCAGAAACAGGAGCTATCAGAAATACGTCTGTATTGTCGTTTGCCTGAAATGAAAGTGTACCTAACCTTCCCATTGTGATATATTGGCGGTTACAGTAATAGCAGTAATCTTTTTCACATGAGCAGGCATTCGTATCTCAAAGCTTTTTATCTTATCCGAAGAACTGATTTTCACCTTTTCAATTTTGAATTTTCGTTTGATTATCTGCTCAATCATTTGAGTTCACATTTAAGTACCAGCGATACCTTATAGGGCTCAAAAGGAGCGTTCACATTTTCAGTATCCTTGTACAAGATTTTTACCTCTCCATTTCCTGACAGTACACCGTTGCCCAGATTTACATATTTGTCATTTGGAGATACACTGATTCCGGACATGAGTAGCTTTGATTCATAATCTTCCGGATAAAGCTCATCGCCACTAATTTCAATGCGTTGTGAGCCTCGAAAGAAAAGCTTCCTTGGGTCTGCGGCACTCATTAACAAGCCAAGCACGACCCGGACATTCTTGTCCAGGTCGAACTTCTTGCTATAATTCGCTCCGGCAGTATCTACCTGAAAGCTGAATGTTTTATGGATGTATTTGCTCTCCATGTGTATCTACTATGGAATGGTGGCAGTTCCTTCTAAACCTACATACAATACCGCATTGGCATTGATGCCTGATACAGTACCGAGTTCTACTTCAAACTCAATTTCCACATCGTCATGGATCAGACGAGGGTTGGCAAGCTTGAAATAACCTTTAGGAACAAGGTTGTAACCATTGGTGCTGAACTTTCTATTGGAAGTGTCACTCACCAATTGCTTTTTATTAGCTTTTAGTTTGAACTCTCCATTAACCAAAGCTCCGATGCCTTCTAATGTATCAAAGGTGGTTACCTTCACTTCTTCGTTGTCCAGTGATTGAGACACCCCTTGAAGCAGGTAGATACCTGATACCAACAATGCCATGTTTTTAGGCAATTTGGCGTTGCTGATGTTACGAAGACCTACTTCTTTTACATCCTGGCTCTCAAACATCTTGATAGTCTTAGCCCCTTTAATAGGCTTGATAGAGTAGATGGTGTGGTCGGCCAGTCTCAACTTACCTTGAAGCAATTGCTCTCTGATATGCTTTGGAAGCTCTCCGAAGAACTTCTCAAACTCGGCTCTTGAACCTTGAGATGGAATATTTCTTTTCACAAGGCGGTTCATTGCCCTTACCCTTGAAACTGCATCGAGTGAATTGAGATAGCCTAATAATTCGGCATTATTCTCTCCATCTAAGCCAAGCAGTTCTCCTGCATTGGCATATTCACTTTGCATTACTTGTCCGAATGCGTCATTCATTTTTATCCTGTTTTATGGTTATACAATTGATTAAAACTCTCTATGGATTTCACCCATGCCGTTCATTTGGGCGATTTGTTCCTGTACCCTGTCAAGCTGGCTCATGTCAAGATCATTGCCTTGCAACTGTGGATTCTGATATGGATTAATAAAATAGGTAGGCTGTTCATCCGATGCCCCTAATCCATTGGCAGGCTGGCTTTGGTTTTTTGGAAGGTAAAGTTTCTCCGAAAAGTTCTTGAAATAATTACCTACACGCTCTTTAACTTCTTCCATGCTGAAACCGTCCATCTCATCATCAATACCATTGGTAGGAGTGGCACTGGTTTGTTGTTGCTGAAAACCATTGCTTAGGCATAATCCTAAGCCTGCGGAAGTGATGTATTTATTTCCTTTATGCACCCCAAAGAGTGTTACCGGTATCCCAACTAACAAAGAGTGTTTGCCAATGACTGCACCTGCACCGCCTGCGGCTATAGCAGATACCAACATTAATCCACCTTCTTTAAGTGTTTCAGTAATGGGTTTCTTATTTGAACTTGCTGTACTTGCAGTACCGTGCAATGCTCTAGTATTTCTAGTTTTTCTTCGCTTTGCCATGATTGTTTAGATTTCTATGGTTCTGATTTTTGATTTGCCTTGCCGAGCAGAGGTAGAGCCCTTTCGTTTCTTGGTTTTCTTTTTCTTTGAAAAGCCATTCAGGCTTTGACCGCCTCTTTTTTCAGGTGCCTTCTTTTTCATTAGCATATAACCTCCGCCTAGCAATGCTCCTGCTATTAGTAAGGACTTTCCGGGGTTTTCTTTAACCCAGGTCGTAGCTTTATCCATAAAACCTTGAGGCTTTTGAGTATCTGTAGCTTGGTCTGTAGTGACCAAACTTTGGTCATTATCAGCAGCCATTCTGCTTCCGCTTGACTGATTGATAGCAAGTTTTCTATTAACAAGAGCTGGAGTTTGAGTAGAAATATTTGAATCGGTTTCATCGGCTGAAGCACTATTGTCTTGAGGGGTTTCAGGAGAAGCACTTGCATCCTGACTGAACTGTTGTGCTTCGGGAGTATTCTTTTTGAATAGTCCTTTTACCTGTGAAAGAGCGGCAGCCACGGCAGATAATACAGCAGTAGCAGATGCAATCGAAGCAGCGGTAACCGGCTCACCCAATTCATCATCTCCGTTTAATCCGTTGACTGTGCCATAGCGAATGATATTATATTCCTGCTCATCAGCATAAACATCGTCCAGCCCGTCCAATCCACTCATGGGGACTTTTTTATCTTTGTTACCCTTACCTCCAAGAATTGCCTTTTTAAGGTTTTCCTTTTTACCTCCGGCTTGCCAATAGATCGTTTCAGCTTTGTCCTTTACCTTTTTCAGTTTTTGGAAAGCATTCAAGTCCATACCCATAGCTCTGGCTTGTTCATCGGAGAGGTAAGCGTAGCGTAATCTTCCTGCCAGTTTCAAAAAGTTTGTTTTCATGGCCAGCAAAAAGCCATTGCGAAGCATGATGGTTCCAGGGTTTGTGAAACGGTTAATGAAGCGAACACCTTCTTTGAGTTTACTTCCTACTTTTTTAGAAGTAGATTTAAGCCATTTTCCAAATTTGCCATTCAGTTCATTATCCTCTTCTAAAGAGGAAAGGTCTCCAATATCCGTGTTTTCGGGCATCCTGTATTCGTCATCTAATCCATTAAGATAATCCAGTCTCATATCGTAGTCTTTAAATCCTGAAAAAACTTGTTCATCGTCAAAATTATCTTTCACACAATCTATGGTGATGTAGTCGTTACGATTAGTCAATGATGTATTTACATTTCCATCATAAGGCACAATCGGATAGATGTGCTGAAAGTAGCTTTTGCCATTGTATTTGGTAATTCTTAGTTTATGTGGAATACCAAGGTTTGTGAGGATTGAGCTGATGAATTCTGTATAACAGTCGCAATCAACTCCGGACGTTCGATCCCACCAGGTGCGGGCTGGTCTTCGCACTTGTTCTATGCCTTTTTCATCTCGTTTGTACTGGATGTGGTCATAGACAAAGTGCCAGATATTAGAGCAGGTTTCTTCAAGGCTTTTGCCTTTCAGTACTGCTGCAATCTTTTCGGTATCTTTTAATGTTTGAGGTACAGTTCTTTTAATAAGGGATACTGTGTCATTGACTTCTGCATCCTTCAAAATCGTAATATGTTTCCCCTGTGGAGTGGGAAATAGATGGTTGTACTGACTTCCATCTTTTATGCTTCGCCTATATTGACTTTCCATCCAATCTCTTTCCCTCTAATGTCCTTCTCAATATTTTAGATTTGGATCGTGTCGGTTTTTGTATAAGGTACTTTGTCGTTGATGGTAGTAATCGTTTTTACCACCAGGTCTAATTGTCCGCTGCTTCGATATTGCTTTAGCAAATCGGGAGTAACAGAAGCCAGAGAAATAAATCCAAGCTGAATAAAAATCGGCTCGATGTTTACTTGTCCAAACTTAGGAATGGTAATGTCTGAATTCTTGATTTCAGAAGTAGCAAATACCTTATCCTTGTACAGGAACTTGACAAAGGGATGCTTGATGCGTAATGTGCCTTGAGTCGGGTTTTTCAGGGTAACATCTACTTTCAGTTCAATTCCATTTAGATTTACCTTATGGATCATCACCGAGGTAGTCGTTTCTAGTTCTTCGGAAAGCCGTTTCATCTTGAGGATGTATGCTGTACCGAAACCCAAAGCAACAACGCCAATACCAAGTGCTATCTTAGCCTCTGTCTTCATCCTTGCGTTTGCCTATGAATTTATGAGAGATGTAATCACCAATAAGCTTGAATAAAAGCCAAATGATGCCTCCTACAAATGCCTTGAGTGCATAATCTGCAAGGCTTGACCATTCTGTAGATGCCATGATATTAAAGATGGCTCCGAGCAGAAACACGGTCATATTACTTTCTGAATTGTGTTGTGGTGCTGTATTCATGGAGTAAAAATATCCGAAGTGCTGAACTCACTTTCTGAGATTTTCCAATAAGGGACATTTTGTTCTGGTCATTTCCGCTTTGTTCCAAACAATTCCTGTTTGTTCCTATTTGGCTATGATATAATTTCAGGAAGTCCTAATTTTTCAAAGATGATTTTCACTTGCGTGATGCTGAAATATCGTCCCTGTTTAGAGCCGATTTCCTTTTCAAATGGCACAAGCCATTTCTTAAATGTTTTATCACACACGCCATAGATACTAGCAAGGTCTTTCAGATTATAAGGCTTCACTTCAATTTTATTTTTGCTCATTATCAAATCGTTTTATTTCCTTGTTGGAATGATTATCATATAGAATTGCTAGTTTGATTTTATGTAGTCGCTGATAAAGCATGGCAAGAAGTTTTCGGTAACCAAACTCCGGATCACCAGGCTTATCGTAGCTGTAATACACTTTTATTTGTGGAAGCTTGGCACTAACAAACTGAGGGAGGTATTTTACCCATAATTTGTACCGAGCTTTTTCCTTCACATCATCCCTTGTAAAATTGTTCTTTCCGCTCATGCTGTGCCTTTTCGTTATAATATTGATGTAGGAATCCGGTATTGAAATTTCTTTGGTCTGCGATACAGTGATAGTAAAGATTTAACAATGGCGGGTCTCCTTTTTCCAAAAGCTTTTTCTCAATTTGCTTATAGCAACATACACTTCGCTCTGTGAGATAGATGGAGTAATGATTACAGAGCTCTGTCAGGTTATTGTATTTTCGTTTTAGCGACTCTCGCTTTTCTTGAACTATCTTTAGCCAAGCGAGTGTGCCTCTAAAGCCTTTGGTAAAATGTTTATCAAACCATGTCCAGGGGACTGGAATAAATCGAGAAGGATTACGGTCTATGTATTTCTTAGCCAGTAGTACACGTTCGCAAAATTGGAGGAACAGTTTTTTCGATTGACTTGCAAAGCTTTCCTTTCGGATCAGTGAGAAGTACTCACGGATGTATCTTAGGGTAAGACTGTTTTCTTCGTTAGTGAAGTTCTTGTCAGGATATAAAACAGATTTTGAAAATTGCCAAGCTTGTTCCGAGTACTGATTTATCCACACTTTGAATTCGGGAACATCGCCCGCCACCAGTACTCGTGTTTCCTGCTGTTTCCAGCTTGTTACTATATGTTCCTGAAAATTCCCTTTCTCCACCTTGCTTCCTTGTTTCTTGCCAAATGTTTCCTGCTGATGTTCCAAACTATCCACATTTCCACCATGCTGATTTAGATTAAATGTTTCTTGGAAGTGACTGGAATCATTATTGTCCCAAGTTGCAACACTATTGGATTTGGAGGCACTATTGAATAGCTCTTGCTGAATCCATTGACGGGATTGTTCGAGGTCGTTTTTGTAGATGAGTAACTTGGGGTTGAGTTCTACTTCGATACCACAATCAGAACCATGAAAGATTTTGTTGGTGATGAAACCACATTCTTGTAGCACTGCGATATGTCTGAAAATGGTGCTGCGGTGCTGGAGTTTGTTTTTAGCGATTCCGGTATTGGTAATCCAGAATCTTCTGCTTTCGTCCAGCTTGTACCTCTTGTTCTTATGAAGATATGCCCCGTAGAAACGGGCAATTTCTTTTGCCGTTTCTACATGGGTGGACTTGAGGGAGAGTTTTCGATATTGTTCCGGCTTTTTAATACGGAGTAGGTTATTGTAGATTTCGCAATAGCTGCGAAACCGTTCAAATGTCTTGGTAAAATCTATTTCGAGGTACATACATTTTCCGTTTAAAGGAAAAAACAAGGAGAAGACAAACCTCCACACGATCCGTACCTCACAAATCAGGTTTGCTTCTACCTTGCTTCCTTGATTCAAATGTATATCCTGCCTAAAACTTGCTTTCTCTGTTTTTCCGTTCTGTTCCTGTCTGTTCGGATTATTTCCGCTTTGTTCTTATTAATTCCACTTAGGAGATAATAATTGTTATTCAGGTGGTTACAAAAGTAAAATGCGTACGTGTTTTCCGTCCACAAGGGGAAAACATGTACGCATTTGAAAAATTGATTGATTTTTTGTTAAACCAGAGAGTTTTCCCAAGGGGAAACCAAGACTAGTTATCTTCTACTCGAATTTTAGCATTTAGTTTTGTCTTTAATTCATCTAAGAACTTGGTTGGATTTTGTCGTCCTTTTATCTCGATATAGGAGCGATAGATGTCTCCTAAATCAACATTGAATAGTTTTTCAAATGCAGAAGACAATTCTTTAATATCGGCAGTACCCCGGTTAAATGAACCTTGTATGTACAAAGCATATATCAACTCAACTAGAGATATTTTATTATCTGTCCAGTAGAGTTGCTTTTTATCCATGACATTGAATCCATTTTTATCCTTCTTGCTTGCTATTTTGGTTATCTCTGATTTGATATAGATTGCCAATACATCATACGCTATAATCTTGGCTACCTTTAAATCGTGACTGGTACAAAATGCAGGATCAGCATAGAAGTAATCCGGTTCTATAAGCAAGTGAACATCTTCTTTCCCTCTTACAAATAATACATGATCCAGACAATTATTCTTAGAACGGTAATACTGGTAAAACTCCAGATTTTGATTCCAAAATCGAATTAAGTCCTTTAGAGCCGCTTTTAGAAATTTCCGTTGAGCCTTCTCTGATCCAATAGGTTTTTTAGTTTCTAAAGTCAGGATATTTGACCAATAGATAAATTTACTTACAACGGTTGGCTTTAATTCCTTAAAGAATTTTATTTCGTCTTCCTGCGTTCCAAAATCTTTTGTTTTTAAAATTAGTTCCTGAAGCTTGGTGTGGTATAATTTTGTAATTGTAAGAGCCTGTTCTGCTTTTTCAGTAATATTTTGTAATTGGCTCTCCAGTTCTATTAATTTATTCTCACAGTCTTCAACGATTTTAATACACTTTGTAATCATTGGTTATTAGACTTTCTTTTTTTGTATTCTTACAGCATTTAATATGGCCAATAAAGCTACTCCAACATCTGCAAAAACTGCTTCCCACATGGTGGCGATACCGCCAGCTCCAAGAATCAAGACTACTACCTTAACACCAAATGCCAAGGAGATATTTTGCATCACTATTCGTTTGGTTGCTTTGCCTATTTGGATAGCGGTTGCTATTTTGGAAGGCATATCGTTTTGGATTACGATGTCGGCTGTTTCGATAGTGGCATCGGAGCCTAATCCGCCCATTGCTATGCCTATGTCTGAAAGGGCTATTACGGGTGCATCGTTTACGCCATCGCCTATAAAGGCAACTGGACTTGTGGTGTTTTTGATTTCCTGTACTTTAGTCACCTTGTCTTCAGGGAGCAAATCGCCGTATGCTTTTGTGATTTTCAATTGGCTAGCTACATGATTGACTACTGCCGTTTTATCGCCTGAGAGCATAACGGTTTCTATTCCTAATTTGGTCAGTGCCTCGATGGCTTGTTGAGCGTCTTCTTTGATTTCATCCGCAATGGTGATGTAGCCTGCAAATTTTTTCTCTACTGCAATGGCTACTATGGTAAGAGGGATTTCTTTTAGTTTGGCATCGTATGAAATAGTGAATTTGTCCATCATGCGGAAATTTCCTGCCAAGATTTCTTTGCTATTGATTGTACCTTTTAATCCATGTCCTGCTATTTCTTCAGTATTGCCTAACTGGTATTTAATCGTGTCATTTCCTACGTAATCGGCAATGGCTTTGGCTACAGGATGGGAGGATTTGCTTTCGACTAGTGCAAGCATGGCAAGCACTTCTTTTTGCTCAAATCCTTCCGTTATTTTCACTTCTTGGACTTTGAATACACCTTTGGTGAGTGTGCCAGTTTTGTCCATGACAACACAACGAACGGTAGCCATGAGGTCGAGGTACGAAGAGCCTTTGAACAGAATGCCGTTTCGTGAACCTGCTCCAATGCCTCCAAAATATCCTAACGGTATAGAAATCACCAAGGCACAGGGGCATGAAATAACTAAGAAAATCAATGCTCTATACAACCAGTCGTTGAACACATAAGAACCCACAAAGAAATACGGCAAAATGATAATCGCTACTGCTAAAAAGAAAACGATGGGTGTGTAGATTCGAGCGAATTTGCGGATGAACAATTCTGTAGGTGCTTTCTTGGTAGTCGCATCCTGAACTAGGTTCAGAATTTTGGATAGTTTGCTATCGGCAAAGGCTGAGGTCACTTTTACTTCGCAAAGCTGGTTTTGGTTTATCATCCCTGCCAATACCGTTTCACCTTTTTGCTTGGTATCTGGCTTACTTTCGCCTGTGAGTGCTGCGGTGTTGAAAGAGGCTTGTTGGCTGAGTAGTTCACCGTCCAAGGCAAGTTTGTCTCCTGGGCGAAGCTGGATGATTTCGCCAATTGTGACTGCTTCTGCTTTCTTGGTGATGGTTTTGCCGTCTTGCAAAATAGTGACTTCATCGGGGCGTTGGTCTAGCAATGCCTTAATGGAACTTTTGGCTTTACGGACGGCTGCTCCTTGGAAGAGTTCGCCAATGGCGTAAAACAACATCACGGTAACACCTTCGGGATATTCACCAACAAAAAACGCTCCTAATGTGGCAATGCCCATGAGTACAAACTCGTTGAATATGTCTCCTTTCAGAGTAGTAGTGACCGCATTTTTCCAGACTGGCCAGCCTACGGGTAGGTAGGCTATGAGATAGAACCCTAAACGAAAGTAGAGGTGCATTTGGTCTTTTAGGAAATAGTCGAGGGCTATTCCTGTGAGCAATAGTACCAAGCTGATACCTGCCGAAATGTATTCGCTATTTTGAGTGATCCAGCTTTCGGATGTCTGTTTTTCGGCAGTACAGCATTCTTCTTCGTGAGTATGTTCTTCGGAATGATTTTGTGTATGTTGATTCATGAAGGTTTTGAATTATATCCAACGTCTTACTTTTTGTTGATAGGTTTTGTATTCTTTCCCGTACTGTTTGGCTAAGAATTCCTCTTCCAAGCGGATTTGTACCTGCATCAATAAATACCCACAGGCCAAAGCCAAAAGGCTTAGGGCGTTTGGGAGAATGAGCAAGAAACCAATAAGGGTGAGCAACATCCCGAAAAAGATGGGATTGCGTGAAAGCCCAAACAGTCCTTTGGTGACAAAGGCACTTTTGTTGGTTTCGTCTATGCCTATTCGCCAACTATTGCCCATTTGATATTGTGCAACAACCGTCCAGAGCCAAGAAGCAATACAAAGCACGATGCCCAATAGTTTCAGGCTTTCTTTTTCTAAATACCAAACGGTCAAAGTGTAGCGATACACGTTCTTTCCTAACCAAAGGCAAAGGATATTGACAGGAACAAGCCCAATGGTAATTTTGAACCATTTGCCTACTAGGTCATGTGCATTGTCGGCATTGCCGAAGGTGAGCGGGTTGATGCCAGTTTGTTTCCAAGTACGATATGTTGGCCACACAAAGGCGGCCAACATGTAGAATACAAAGAAAAGGGTCGTGAAAATTTTGATGGTCATTTCCATGTTTATAGAACAATTAGTGTGCATGTCCTTCCTCTTCGGAGTTATTCATCTTAGCTAGTAAGTCGTATGCTCCTTTAATTACAACTTCCGCATGATCGAGTTCAAAATTATCAGGAAGGATTATTTCCGTATAACCATTTTGGGATACGCCTTTACGTATTTCAACTGATGTAAAAGCATATTCTTCTTCGTGCTTTTCTTCACCTTCTTTTTGTTTTTCTTCCAGATGTTCGTGGCCGTGTCCATCATCTTTAATGAAGATGTAAAACTTACCTCCTGACGATACGATTGCTTCATCGGGAACAGCAGTAGTCTGATTGTTGGTCACTTCAATATAGGCTTTCAAATAAGTGCTCGGAATAAGATTTCGATCTTCTTTGTCTAAGTGTGCATGTACCCTCACAGTCCTATCATCAGCAATTTTCCTATTGATTAGATAAACGGTTGCAGTTCTTTCTTTGGTCCCCTCATTTACGAGAACGAAACGCACTTTTTGTCCCACTTTAATTTTAGTAAGATCTTTTTCAAACACCGTAAGTTCCACATGTAAGTGATCTGTATCTACGATTTCGCAAATTACATCTTGTGAATTGACATATTTCCCAATATTAATGTTTACTGAGGTTACAAACCCATTAATTGGAGATACTATGGAAACTGTGCTTTTGATGATTCCCTTCTCTATAGTAGTAGAATCAATTCCAAGCATCGCTAATTTTTCTAATAGCCCTGAATGAATTGCTTTAAGGCTATTATATTCAGATGTGATTTGCTGTAATATTTTCTGAGAGGCTACATTTTCCTTGGCTAGTTCTTCCTGACGTTTATATTCTTGTTCAGCAAATATCAACTTACTCTTATTGTCAAGATAATCTTGTTGTATTTGAATAAAATCAGGGTTTTGAATTGTAGCAATTATTTCACCTTTTCTAACTTGCATTCCTTGAAGTAATTCTGTAGTCTTTACAAAACCTCCCATAAGTGCGGAAACACTCACAAGATTTTGAGGAGGAACGTCCAATAAACCGTTCACCTGTAGGGTAGAGTTTATATTTTTCATTTCGACCCTACCAAGTACAATCCCTGCATTTTTATACTGAGAAGAGGTCAATTCAACACGATTAGCTTCCTCATGGTGTTCCTCTGTTACATTTTCTTTAACTGTGTTATCGCATCCTGATAGAGCGAGGATAGATAATACTACAATGATGTATGTTATATTTTTTATATTTTTCATATTTCTAATTTTTATTGCCAATAAGATACTCGATGTAAATGATAGATTGATTGTATTGATTCAGTATGTCCAAATACCCTTGTTCAATAGTAATCGCTCTGTTTATACCTTGTGAAAATTCAACGTATCCAATATTTCCAGACTGGTAGTTTCTTAACGCATTTTGCTGAATCACTTTCGCTGTAGGAAGAGCATTTGTCTCATAATATTCCATACTGTTTTTGTATTTTAAATATTGCTGATACGCATTCTCGTATTCCCCTTGCAAATTCTTTTCATACGCCTGATAATTAGTTTGTGCTGCATTCACGTAGGCTTCGTTCGCTTTTATTCTGGATAATTGTGGCTTTGCCCAAAGCGGAAAGGCTACTCCTACCATTACTCCCTGAAAACGAGTATTAGCTCCTGCTAAACGACTAGGGTCATTGTAGTTTGATGTTCCGTACAAAGACTGATTAAAATAACCGACAGTTAAATCGGGCATAAGCCTTGAACGTTCCAGTCCTTTTCCTGCATTGGCTACCTCAATTTGTTGTTTAAAATATTGCAATGCAGGATTATCAGCAATAGCAGCAGAGTCGACAGAAAGATTTAGTATTTTCTTACCAATAACCGGTTCGCTTGTTGTAATAGGTTCATTACTGTTAAGAAGTGTTTGCAATTGTGTTTGATAAATGAGAATATCCGCGTCATTCTGAGCAATCATTGTTCTTATCTCATAAAGCTGACTTTGCGCAGTTGCCTTTTCAAGCATATTGCTTTCTCCCGTCTTCATACGTAATTCGGCAGCTCGAAGGAACTCGGAATACAAGGTATCCAACCTCATTAGCAATAGTTTCTTGGATTTGGAAAACTGTAAATTGTAATATGCAGTTTTTACTTTGTATTCCAGTTCGTTTTGCGTCATTGCCAGATTATACTCAGCACTTTTGGTCGTAGCATTATAATATTGAGCTTGTCGGTGCATCGTAGTAGGAAAGGGAATGCTTTGAGTAACGGTCAGGTTATTGTCTTTGTAATAACTGTTGTACTGACCGTACATGAGTGTCGCATTAGTTTTCCCTATATCCGTAGAAGTGCCTTTTAGAGATTTATTATAATCCACCTGGTACTGCGCGGACTTAATCAGGTTGTTTTGTTCATTTGCTATTTGCAAGGCTTGATCCAATGTAACGGTTTTTAGAGTCGTTTGTGCATTCACATCATGGTTGCCTGACAGAAATAATAATAGAGGTAATAATAAGGTTGCTACTTTTGGAGATACCTTTTTAAATCCAGTTTCGGAGAAAATATAAAGTACAGGTAGCACCAATAGCGTAAGCAGTGTGGCAGAGAGTAATCCTCCAATAACAACTGTAGCCAATGGCTTTTGAACTTCAGCTCCTGAACCATGCGAAAGTGCCATCGGAAGGAATCCGAGTGAAGCAACCATAGCTGTCATTAACACTGGACGCAAACGAACTTCTGTTCCTGTACGGACAATATCATAAATATCCGTAAGGCCTTCTTTTTTCAGCCTGTTAAATTCACCTATAAGGACGATTCCGTTTAATACCGCTACTCCAAAAAGTGCAATAAAACCTACTCCTGCGGAAATACTGAACGGCATATCACGTAACCAGAGAGCAAATACGCCACCGATAGCTGAAAGCGGAATAGCCGTGAAAATAAGTATACTTTGCTTAATGGAATTAAATGTGAAATACAATAGAATAAATATTAAAGCAAGCGCAATTGGAACAGCTATGCTTAATCTAGCTTTAGCTTCAATCAAGTTTTTAAACTGACCACCGTAGGTTAAATAATATCCTGACGGTAATTTCATTTGCTTTTCTACTTTAGATTTTATTTCTTCTACAATGCTTTCCACATCACGTCCACGTACATTGAAGGCTACAGTGATTCTACGTTTGGTATCGTCACGTTGAATCTGGTTCGGACCTACTCTGAATTCAATATCCGCTACCTGAGCCAATGGAATCTGAACGCCTTTGGCTGTAGTTACATAAAGTTCTCGAACGTCTTCGATATTTTGACGCTCGGCTTTATCCAATCTTACAACCATATCAAAACGCTTTTCTCCTTCGTAAATAAGTCCGGTGGTTTCACCCGCAAAAGCAGTACGGACAATCCTGTTCATTTCTTCAATGTTCAGTCCGAATTGAGCGACTTTATCCCTGTCAAACTTCACCACTATCTGTGGAAGGCCAGTCACTTTTTCGATATATAAATCTTTGGCTCCTTCAATTGGTGCAATAATTTTCCCCAATTTATTTGCCTGCTCGGTCAATACATCAAGGTCTTCGCCGTATATTTTAATAGCGACGTCCTGTCTTGCTCCTGTCATCAACTCATTAAAACGCATTTGTATAGGTTGCTGGAAGCCGAAGTTCACCCCTGGGATTTCTTCCAATGCTTCCTGCATTTTATTGGCAAGCTCTTCACGAGTAGTAGCACTAGTCCATTCTTCTTTTTCTTTCAGAATAACCATAAGGTCGCAGGCTTCTATCGGCATTGGATCTGTAGGGATTTCGCCGGCACCTACTTTCCCAATCACTTCTTTTACTTCTGGGAAGCGTGAGGTTAAAATTTCTCCAGCCTTCAAAGATGCGTCTACGGTTTCCATCATAGAACTCCCCGTCAATACGCGAGTTTCAACGGCAAAGTCTCCTTCATCCAATGTAGGAATGAATTCTCCTCCCATATTCATAAATACAAGTAGACTCGCACCGAATAAAGCAAATGAAGTGGCTAAAATCATAATTCTACGTCTGAGCGCAAACTCTCTCATAGGATGGTATACACGTTGAAAAAAATCTATCATCCTGTCTGAAATATTTTTCTTATGGTTTGTCTTCTTACTGAGAAATAATGCCGATGCCATAGGTACGTATGTAAGAGAAAGAATAAAAGCACCTAGAATTGCAAAGGACACTGTCTGTGCCATCGGCTTGAACATTTTACCTTCGATACCCACTAGAGCTAGAATCGGTAGGTAAACAATTAATATAATAATTTCACCGAATGCGGCCGAGCTTCGGATTTTAGAGGCAGATTCATATACCTCATCGTCCATTTCATTCTGCGAAAGCCTGTGATTATATTTTTTGGAAACAATATGGTGAAGTGTAGCCTCTACAATGATAACCGCACCGTCTACAATAAGGCCGAAATCTATAGCACCTAAAGACATCAGGTTACCCGATACACCAAAAAGGTTCATCATAGCAATGGCGAAAAGCATAGCTAGTGGGATAACGGAGGCAACGACCAATCCGGCACGAAAATTTCCTAAGAATAGAACGAGTACAAAGATTACAATCAATGCTCCTTCGATCAGATTTTTTGAAACAGTTCCGATAGCATTATTCACCAACTTGGTTCTGTCGAGGAATGCGTCTATCTCTACACCTTCGGGAAGAGTTTTTCTTATTTGTTCAATACGTTCCTTAACGTTCTGAATAACCTCATTGGAGTTTTCTCCTTTCAGCATCATTACGATAGCTCCAACTACTTCTCCCTGATTATTTCTGGTCATAGCACCATAGCGAATCGCCTGTCCGTATTGAACGGTTGCAACATCTCTAATCAGAACAGGTGTACCATTACTTGTATTCTTTACTACAATTTTTCTTATGTCTTCCAGATCGGTTGCCAAACCTTCTGTCCTAATAAACCAAGCATTAGGTTGTTTGTCAATATATGCACCGCCGGTATTCTGATTGTTGGTTTCCAATGCAGAGAATACTTCCGCAATCGTAAGATTCATGCTTCTCAGCTTTTCAGGATTGATTGCAATTTCATACTGTTTTAGAAATCCGCCAAAGCTACTTACGTCAGCAACACCTTTTGTTCCTAGTAATTGACGTCGTACAATCCAATCCTGAATCGTACGAAGTTCCATTGCAGTGTATTTATTCTCATAACCTTTTGCAGGATGGATAACATACTGATAAATCTCGCCTAAGCCTGTAGTAACAGGTGCAAGGTCGGGTACACCGACTCCTTTCGGAATTTGTTCCGATGCAGATTTCAAACGTTCGGTAACTTGTTGCCTTGCCCAATATATCTCGGTTTCATCGTTGAATACTACAGTTACAACAGACAATCCAAATCGTGATATAGAGCGTATTTCAACAAGCCCGGGGATATTAGCCATGTTTACCTCTATAGGAAATGTAATTAATCTTTCTACTTCCTGAGCTGCTAATGACGGACTTGAGGTAATAATTTGTACCTGATTATTCGTGATGTCAGGCACGGCATCAATGGGAAGCTTGGTTGCCGACCAGCAACCCCACATCACCAGGGCAAGCGTGAACACCCCGACAATAAGCTTATTTTTTATTGAGAAATGAATGATTTTATCTAGCATGTTAATCTAAATTGAGTGAATAAAATACAGTATAGGCAAACACAATCGAATAATACAAAAGGTGCATTACTTGAAAATGATTACAACTTAGAATTTTAATTAACCCAGTTTAGGTGGTTGCCAGAATGAATTGTAATAAGAGGAGATAAAGTCAGAAGAGTAGGGAGTGATGAACAAGGGTGTAATAAATCTTGTTTTCACTATAGAAAAATATGGTAGGGATACTACGAAACCGTTACAACCACAACACGCACAAATACAAAAGGGGGTACACAAATCCCCTTCATCTTCGCTATGACTATGATTGGTATCGGATTTTGCAGTAGATGATTTTTCATTTTCACAAGTAATAGCATCCGAACATGGCATTACTGCTAATGCCATGATATAGAAGCTGAATATGAAAATGATAAATTTCATTATGTAAATATAGCTTTTAATTAGAAATTATAAAACAAGGCATTTTTTGACCACTTATTTATATGCTTGATTTTCTTACAATTATAACTTTAAAGATGTCACATATATATAGAATTAGGATTCAAGTAAGCGATATTCACCTCCAAATATTGAAGTAGTACTCAAATTTTCTTTCTGTAAATATGTGACTCTATTGAATTCTGTCAACGGCTAATTAATTTGTAATTATCGCAAGTCCTGCTTCAAAGGTGTTTATTTTAAAAGGATTTAATAATTCCAATACGAAGCCTATAACCAGATTGGTTTTGTTCTCCATTTACCCCTTGAATTACTGGTATTGAAACAGTTAGTGGAAACATCCAATTTTTTATTGACAAATTAGTTCCAACTGTAGCATATCCTAGATAATATCCAGAATTGTTATCTACTTCATCTTCCCTTCGGATTTTATCCAGCCATTCACCATAATATCCAGTAAATACTGATAGTCGTGTTCCAGTTTGCGAAGATGTAGTATCAGTAGATATATTGTTACCTATTACATTATAGGCTAGGAATAAATTTTGGACAGACAAACTTCCATAATTTGTTTCCTCAAAACCTTTTGTTGTATACTTATATAAACCACTCCCTTGCAAAGTAAATTTGTTCCATCTTTTAGAGAACATTAAGCCAGCCATAGGGTCAATCGATCCCGAACCGACTACTACAGTAGTATTATCAAAGTTAGCTCCTTTCATCACGCCTGTAGGTAATTCAACTCCTGCTTGCAAAGCAACTCTAAAATTATTTCTGTTATATATATTGTAAGTCCCCAATAAAATAAGGTCGCCGATTCCCTGATCGTTTCCCTTATCTGTAAATAGAAAGGCGTATGGAAGTAATGCGGAAAGAGTGAAATTATCAGTAAATCCGTATCGGACACCGATTGAACTTATCAGCATACTACTGAGTGGTGTTTCTTCTTCTGCCGAAGAATCTTCTTCGGAATGGTGACCTTCTCCGCTTTGTATGGTGCGATAGTCAGCGTATCCTTCTATTATCCATTGTTTTTTACTTATGGTCAAGAGTCCGTTATTGAAGTTGTTATTGGATGAACCTGTGCTTGCACCGGCACAGCAGGCGCACTGGCTATAAGCATTATGTGAGAATGCAATAATTGGTATGAATATGATTATTAAATAAAGTCTCATTGTTGTTTGATTTGTATGTATAATAATATCTCTCTACTTGCTTGCATATTATAAATACAAGCAAGAAACTATTATCCTCCTTATTTGGAGTTGCCTAACAGAGGATAGTTTAAGAAAGGAAAGCGTAAGAAGGAGGATGAAAAATAGAATATGAATATTCAGACAGAGCATCTTGTCTGTGATAAAAATTCCAAGATAGTGGTATGAATACTGTTTTGGGAGAAATATTGAAATCTAAAATATTATGAACGTAATCGTCCATAAACCGAACGGTTACTTTGTTAGATTTAGAATCGCCGTGCTCGTGGTCGTGTTCCTTTAATTCTTTATTCAGGTAACATTTACCATTACAGGTGGAACCTTTTTTGAACCTGTTTTCGCAGAGATTTTTAGAAATGTATTCTTGATTCAATTTAAAAAGAACTATAACTCCGAATTTGTTAATGGAGTTAAACATTAACAATAAAACAAGTGATATGGAAACTATTCTATTCAATTTCGCAAATATAAAGAAATCTTTTTTAAGATTTCTTAAAAATAACTAGAGAATCCAAACTGAAAGCCAGCCGTTTTGGAAGCAGGATTACCCAAAATGTCGGTTTGCCAGTGATAGCGATAGTTTGCTCTAATGACTGTTTGGGGGTATGGACGGAAACTTATTCCCGGAACAACTGCATATATGTCATCACGAATGTCTCCGTCCGTTTCTCTAAAAGTCCCAACGTTGTAATCAGCGTATTCTAAGCGTAGAGCCACATTGAGTACAGCTCTTTCAAATCCCAATATTGTTCTTCTTAATACGGGATGTACAATATCCAAAAATCCCCCTTTTTGTTTGTTCCCAAATTGTTGTGAAAATGTTTCAGGAACATCTACAAATGCCCAAACCCATTCTCCATTGAAGTAAGTCTTCTTTTTTACAAAGGTGTTGAAGTCAATGGCAAACAAATCTACCCTTCGTCTCTTATCGAGTACAAGTCCGTCTTCTTCAAATTTATTATAAACGCCACCCATCCAGGACAAACCAATTTCTCCGATTTTCCTATGTTTCAATGCTGATTTAAGTGTAGTAAGTGGCACTCCATTAAAACTTTCTTCAAAACGTTCAGGATTTGTTTTAGAAGCAGGTAGCCAGGTACGATTTTCAGCATTATTAATGATTCTGTCATCAAAGCCGTTGGTAAGGTATGCCTCATAAGCAAAAGCCCAATTGTTTTTAGAATACTTACCCCATATTCCAAAGCCTACATTACTCCACGTTGAAGGGATAATAGTTGTTGCAGATATAGGTCTGTCAATAAACTCCCATTTAGGGCCGTCATGATTTTGGTTGAACGCTCCAATGGGATTCATAATGACACCGCCACGCAGATTTACCAATGGATGAAATTCTATATCAACGGCTGCAAATTCTATATTGATTTCTTTTGTTCCATCTTCAAACTCTAACTCAGATAGAAATTTTATTCTTCTTCCTATGGATGAGGATACGAATAAAGTAAGCCTACGCATTTGAAAAGATAATCCTTCGGTTACTCCATCTGTCACCATATAATTACTATTCGCTTCTACATAGCCTCCGAAAGCTACAGGCACTTTGCCTACTTGTAGAAAGGGACGATTATATACCGCATCCATATTAAGTTTGAGCGTTGTATCTTTTTTTTCTACACGTTTAAACAATGTCGAATCTATTTGTGCAAATGCACTGTATTGTGTTAAAGCAAAAAACAGTATGAGTGCTTGTTTCATTTTAGGAGAGATGAATAAGAATAAATTGATTTTCGATTGATGTTTTAAATTTTCGCAAATTGTTTTGTGCAGGGCCTTGTGTGACATTGCCTAATCGGTCAAACTCACTGCCATGTGAAGGACAGGTAAGATAATCACCATGTGCAGAAAGTTCAGCTCCCTGATGCGTACACTCCATCCAAAGTGCTGAATATTCCGTTTCACTTAACTTGTAGAGGTAAATGGGGAAATTGAGCTTTTCGGACTTAACCAGAACATAACTTCTATTGACTGGCTGCCCTTTTTTATTTAGTGTAAACTCTGTTTGCAGAACTTTTAGGTGGCTACCAGTCAATTCATTTCCTGCAAAATATTGAGAGGTAGCACAACTTTGTAATAAAGCTGATATTCCAAGTCCGCCAACGCAAGCCAGACCACATGTCTTCAAAAATTCTTTTCTATCCATCAGTCTATAAACTTTCAAGGAATTTAATAAGCTTAGCTTTGTCCGATTCAGAAAGATTCATAAACTGACCTTTTGAATTCTCTGCTTCACCGCCATGAAGTTCAATAGCTTGCCTGATTGATGTAGCACGTCCATCGTGCATCAAAAAGTAATTCCTACCTTGTGAATTCATGGATAAGCCTAAACCCCACAAAGGAGGAGTTCTCCACTCACTTGTCAAGGCAGTACCTTCGGTGTATCCATCGTCAAGCCCAGAACCCATATCGTGTAATAGTAGGTCGGTGTATGGAAAAAATGTCTTACCAGATAAAGCGTTGATGTTTGTTGAAGGAGTTGTCCATTGAGGAATATGACAACTACCGCATTTGATATTCATGAATAATTGTTTCCCTGCTAATACGTCCGCATCGGATTGACTTCTTTGAATAGGAGCTTTTAAAGTTCTCAAATAAAAGACAACATTGTGAACTGTAGTTGCTGGTACTTCTGGGTCTGGAACATTGTCAAAATAGGGATATGCCATCCCATTCATTGCAGGTTCGTATGGATTAAAATCGGAAGTAATGCCCATGTCTTGTTGGTAGGCATTTGCTGTTTGATGTAGTAAATCAATAGCAGCAGCCTTTTTCCCAAATCGACCTATGTATTTCCCTCCACGTTGTTGATGATAAGGTTGAGGAAGAAAATAGCTAGGAGCATTTACATAGTTGGGTCTACCTGAAATACCATCTCCATCTAAATCATTGGGGTCTGCATTCATTAAGATTTGAGCATCGGTTAATGCTTCTAAAAATCCTAGACCTGTATTAGCTGGTGGCGTAAATTGGGAGAAAGAAGCCCCCACAGGAATCCACTCTGGATCAAAACCAGATATAGCCCTGTTTTGTAATTGTGGCCCACCCAAATTCAAATACTTATTGCCGAGTGTATCAGATTGTCCGAATCGGGTCAAAGTAGTAAAGGGGTGTCCTTTACCGTCTCCTGCATGGCAACTTCCACATGAGGTTGCCACAAAATATGGCCCCAAACCATTTCCAGAAAAGAATACCTCTCCATTAAAAGCCACATCACCGGCTAGAAATTGTTGCTTTTCGACAGAAGATAACCCTTCTACTGGCCCATCCAATATTTCATCATCGTTGGGAGCTTTAGGAGTAACATGTTCAGTAATTTGCTTACAGGCTACTACCCAAACAAAAATAGCAATCGCCAGCAAAAGCTGTCTCTTTTTGGTCATACTACAAAATTTGCATTATTTTATTTGTAAAGGTATGGTTATTTATTTTGGTAATACAAATTTAATTTTTAGGTTTACCTAAAAATATTTAGTTATGAGTTCGCATGTTGAAGAAAATTATTTGAAAGCAATATATAAGCTTACCGAACGGAATAAGGATGGGGCATATACCAATGACATTGCTTATGAATTGAATATTAAACCAGCTACAGTGACGGAGGCAATTAAAAAGCTAAGCGAAAAGGGGCTTATCCATTACGAAAAATATAAAGCTGTTACGCTAACTGAACTGGGAAAGCAAATAGCCATTAAAACCATTCGTAAGCATAGACTTTGGGAAGTGTTTTTAGTTGAAAAATTGGGTTTTAAGTGGGATGAAATCCACCCAATGGCAGAAGAGCTGGAGCATATTGGTTTTGAGGAGCTAACAGAGCGACTGGCACAATTCCTAGGCAATCCTGAATTTGATCCACATGGAGACCCAATACCTGACAGAGATGGGAACTTTGCTAAAACTAAATCCATCAAACTTACAGGAGTTCTTCTAAATGGTACTGCTGTAATGACTGGCGTAGAAAATCATAGTACGTCCTTTTTACAACATCTTGATAAGATAGGTATCAAATTAGGCATTTCCATTACAGTAAAAGAAATCGTAGACTTCGATAAATCTATGTTAATTTCTGTGAACGGGGAAAAAGAGGTCTATCTTAGTCAGGAGATAGCCAGTAATATCCTATGTAAATAGGATGTACCTATCTCAAAAACTCAGCCCTGCTAAATTGCTGAAATAGAAGTAAATCCTTGTAAAGATAGTTCGACTTTTGTATACTTGCGTCTACTCGGTCTAAGGCCTCTGAAAAACTCAGAGGCCTTTTTGTTTTAAGTCTATTCATTTCTTTTTTACCAATGCCTCATAAATCTCTTTGGCCAGGCGGTCAAACTCCTCCTCAGCATCCAAAGGCAAAGACTCTGACTTTCTACTGAGGCCAATGTACAGGTCGTACAGTTCATCCGTACGTTCCTTTTTCTTGAAACCCATAAGTTTGAAAACAAAGTTGCTCAGAAACATATAATATGCACCAGCCTCTATGCCCATATGCGATAGGCCATTGATCATTTTACAGTTTAACAGGTCCTTTTTAATGAGCCCAATGACGAGTTTTCTTCTCCTTTGCGAAATCATAGTCAACGATTTTGAATGATACAGTACAAAATTATAAGCCAAAGCCTTAGGCTTTCTTGAGGATCGGTACCTTCCCGAATCACGAAAAGATTATTTTGAACGGCGCAAAAGATCCCTACAAGATTTCGGAATATCTACAGGGAAAAAACACTATCTTTGACATACCGTTTGTGGTATTTATTTTTGTAAATCAAGGTATTTCAAAGGTCCTGTATAAGGTTTAGGTTTTTTATAGTAGTTATACGATGAAGATAGGCAACAAAATCCGTAAGATTAGAGAACTCAAGAGCATCACTCCCAAAGACATGGCCGACCGCCTCAACATCACCCCACAGAGCTACAACAAGATCGAGCGCGAAGAGGTAGACATCAACATAGAGCGTCTGCTCGAGATCGCTGGTATCTTCGAGATGAAGCCAGAAGATGTCTTGGCTTTTGACGAGAAGATGGTGTTTAATAATAATGCTGAGATCAAGAGTGTTATTCAAGGGGTTAATAACGGCACATTTAATGCCTTTCCAATAGAAATGAAGGAACTTTACGAAAAACAAATCAAACTTCTTGAAGAGCAGAACCAATTCCTCAAAGAAAGATTGAAGTACTGGGAAGGGAAATAAAAAGATCAATTCATAAAGAGATAACAAGAGCCTCGTGAAAACGGGGCTTTTTGCTTTTATTTGATATCAATCATCCCCCTGCCCCCTTCAAAGGGGGACATTCATAGCACTTCATAAAGTTTTGACAGTAGTTTAGTTGCACAAGGCAATACTGCCTTAAGCATCGAAGAGCTATTAGGCCAAAGTCCCCCTTTGAAGGGGGCAGGGGGATGAATTCGTTAACCTCTATGAATACAACCGATTGGGTTGAACTATGCGTGCTAGAGCTAAGACTTATACATTGGCATGCGGAACAATTCACCAAGGAAAGTCAACAACTCCGCATTTTTCCAAACATTAATCAATTTCAAATTCAGTTTATCTAAATTTTAATATCCATATTTATAGTCTAATTGAATATAATATGGAAAACTTAAGTTTTAAAATAAAAACTGAGGTGGATCTTGACAGGATCATACTCGCACTTGAAGAATTAAAAATTCCCTATTCCACAAGAAAATTAACAAATAGCGCTTTTCCAGCCCTTGATACCGACGTCGCGGAAATTACTGTGTCAACAGCATACCAAAATACCCTAAACCTATTAATTCAAAACTATTCAACGATTATCACTCAGGAACCTTTAAAATACAAAGAGGGAGATTCGGCTTCCTCATTTTCAAATCCAAGGAAAAATTCAATATCAAAAGTAATGTTAATCCTCTACGCTTTGGTGACAACAGTCCTATTGATGAGGCATTGGTATATCGATTATAAAAACAATAATGCAAAGCATTCTAGTTTCGAATGGAATTACGAAGGCACCGAGCTTTCAACAATTCACAAAACCAATAAAAAGACTATGTCGATGATTACTGATCGTAACCATGACTTAAATTTTGAGAAGACAAGTATGTTTTCCAAAAATGGTGATAAGGTCGAAGACTGTTTCGATTTTGATGAAGATGGATATTTTGAATCAGTGTATTGCTACAATACAAAAAACGACTTGGTTTTTAGGCAACAAGACCAGAACAATGACGGGATATATGACAAGTACGAATTAATGCTAAGTCCCAAAGACACTCTAGTCTTTATTCATAAAAACCTTAATAGTTATCTAGAAATACAGAAGTAGAACATGTAGTTACAATAACACCACTATGATAATAAATACCACTATTTTTCGCAGAAATAGTACTATTTTTATGCGTAATAGTACTATTTTCTATAAAAATTACACTATTATTATTATCAATAGTACTATTATTCGGAGCTATTTTACTATGATTGCTAACTAGTATACTATTGTTATAAGTAATTACAGATTGGTTATGAATAAAAGTATTATTGTTTATAGCAAGAATACAATAATTAAGAATATTTTAGATATAGTTTCAGACTATTGTATTATTGTTCATAATAATTTCACTATTATTATGAATTAAAGTACTATAGTTTCTGATATGTATACTATTTTTCTAAACAATTAAACTATAGATGTATACTATTGTATTCTAGTACTGAATAACTCTACTTCGATTAGGAATTGAAGCACTATTTTATAGAAATACTTCTTAGTTGTAAGCTTTTAGCTCAGATATAAAATCGGCTATCTCTCTTATTATTTTTGCCCTTTCAAATATTTTTATGGTGTTAAGGCTCAAAATAACTCTTTAAGTACTCGTAGCTAGCACTAATAAGCTTTTAAATTCAAAATTTAAAGTTTTATATAGAATTTATAACCATATCAAAAAACACTTCTAGTATAGTTCATATAAAATGAGAAATACTTAGTTTCAGTGTTGAAATTTATATACAATATTATGATATTTTAAATGTTGAAATAAGATAATACATTCCCCGATTGTAGTATAGGTTCTTGTAGATATTTGAATAAATTCTTAAAATTGGACTGATTTAACATCATAATTATCCTATAAAAATGACTACCAAGTACATTCAAGACCAAATTACCAAATTCAAAAAGAGAAAGAACGGTATCGTGAACAACACTGAAATATGGAAGGGGCTTCCTGTAGGTATTGAAGACATAGATGCGTATATCAAAGAGCTTGAGGAGAGCGATCAAAAGATTTCTGATGCACTAACTGTAGCGCAACAAGAGCGCGAAAAGGCCAGGGCTTTGGTAAGCGCAAGAAAGAAGGATCTTGAGCAGATTGATAACTTTGCAATGGGGCTGCACAAAGATAGTACGGAGAAGCTAATCCAGTATGGTATCAAAACCTTGGGCGGTGGTAAGGTTACGGCTTATCCACAAAAGACGGTGATCCAGAGCATTGTAGACGATTTTGATGGTGAGGGCTTCATTATTCAGATTGCCCCTGGCAATAGGGCCAACTACTACGAGGTGGAAAGGGGTACTGTAGATGATGTGAGTACGCAAATACTGGCACCGCCTTATCCGTTTCTGCGAACTACCAAAAAACTCAAGTTTGTCGATGACAACGTGGTAAAAGGTGTTCGCTATTTCTATAGGGCGCGTGCTATCAATACCATGGGCCCTGGCGAATGGAGTGAACCTATAAGTAGGGTACAATAAAATGTTCGGATCTGTCAAAGACCCCATAAATAAAAAATCCCAACCGAGATGACCCCGGTTGGGATTTTTTACAAGCTATGGTTCTTATTTTTTCTCTATTTTCATAAACTGTGGCCCAGCCTCAGCATCCACCTTCAATACATACAAGCCAGCCCTAAGTCCAGCACCTATTTGTAGGCTTCCTTTGGCCGTGCCTTGCTCTAGGGCAAGCCCTTTTACGTCGTATATGGTGTAGGCACTCTCTTGTGACACTTGTAGCGTAAAGGCATGCTCCGCAGGATTTGGATATACGGCAATACCCTCCATTACCGTATGATCATCGCTAGCAGTGACATTCTCGATCTTTACCGTGTACTTGTATACCACAGAGTCGGCGAGACTCAAAGTACTGATTTTAGGCCAAGATATGGTATTGCCAGAAACGCTTCCTTGCGGGTAACCACTCGCAAAACTCACAAAAGATTGATTCGCCAATAAGGTATCTTTTGCTACTACACTATTTAACGATAACATACCCACGGGGGCATCTCCATAGATCCTTCTCCAGGTATAGCCATCCCACTCTTCCACCAGTTGTTTCTTGATCACCGTAGTTACCGTACCACACTGGTTAGGGTGGAGCTTGGTCACTGTTTGGTTGGGGTTGTTAGGGTCTGTCCAGTCGCTACCGATAGGGAAGTAAGGGTTAGCATCAGCACTGCTAATACCCGCCTCAGCAGACCAGTCGTCTAACAAGTTCATGTTAGAAAAAGTTGAAGTATTCACCATCAATTTAAGCCTATGTGGCTCCAACACACCTTCATGAATATTCCCTGGCATACCATAGCGCTCTGCCAACATGGGGGCGATAGTAGCACGTACATTAGGGAAAGACAGCACAAGTCTTTGGTTGTAGCTAGCACCGTTGGGCAACATTTGAGTAGCCAAAGTAGGCGTAGCACCGCCCGAACCTTCGTTGATCACTGTAGACATGTTCCAAGTAGGTACAGGGCTTTCTTTTACAAAATAAGAAACCCTATAGTTCTTATAGTTGATCAACGGCTCATGTGCACCATGGTAAATCTTGTATTTGAAGTTTAAGATATTTTGGCTTGCTGCTATGCCATCGTGCGCACCAGCTACGAACACACCCTGTCTACCGCCGTTGAGCGTGGTATTCACACCACTGCGAATCACTAATCTATAAGACAGCGTATCACCAACTTGCGGACTCGCCTTAGATGCCGTTTTTTTCTTGTCCAACTTTTTATAGCCAAGTATATCCACATAGTTGCGCTCCATCACCTCCGAGATCCTGTTGGGGTACTCATTGCTAGTCCAGCCTGAACCATTGGTGCAAGAGATAACAGCAGATTTAGTCAAGCGACTTGGGCTGGTAGTGCCGACCACTACTTTAAAGGTTACAGAGTCTTTGGTAACGGCTACATTGCCAGTACTAGTACCCTTTACAGTGCCTATGTTCCAGGTAAGAACGCCAGAAGTACTCGTAATCGCCTTGGTAGAAGAACCCGCCAAGTAGGTGATCCCTTGTGGTAAAGTATCCCTAAGCACCGTGCCTGTAGCGTCCAACTTGCCATAGTTTCTATAGGAAACGGTATAGCTAAGGGTATCTCCATAGAAAGCAAAGGTCTTATCCACAGACTTGTATACTTTTAAATTGGCCGTAGCCTGCATCTGCATAGGGTCGTGCAAATTACCCGTGAGGGTAAGCATGCCTAGCAACCTAAACCACTCTTGGAAATACTTGGGCTGCCCTGTAAGATACCTTTGTGTAGAGTTTTGGCTGTCGTCCCACTCCAACACACACTGGCGAAACATCTGTGCCATCAAATCCCAGTTGCCAGAAACTACCGCCGCAGGCGAGCCAGGCCCTTTGATGTGGTTTAGCGTAAAGGCACCCGCATTGGTACCGTTCATGTCATAAGACATTTTAAGATTGGAAGTTCCGCCATAGTTCACACCGCCATTGCTCGCAAAGCAAGCATTGCTGTAGGGCGCATTCTCAGGATGATGCAAAAAGTTGGCAAAGCGAATGGCCATATCCTTTTGATAATTATTTGTCCCACTCTCATACTGGTGTGTAACAGGGTTCCAAGTCGTGGTAGGTGCGCCGTTCCAGAGGTGATTCAAAATCGTGCGCCAGCCGTACCTGAAGTCTTCACCTGTAGCTTCAAACTTGCTAAAAGTTACCGCAGTACCACTTATTGCATATTTACCAATCCAAGGAATATAGCCCTGAGCATAGGCCTGTCCCATGACCCAGTCGCAAGAAGCCTCCGCCCTTTTGTACTGCTCCACGGCCCACGGGGAGATCCCTTCCTTTTGTAATGCATTGGCAAAAGAATGAAAGTATGCAGGAGCATGGTAGTCCACATAGTTAGTCTCGCCACCAGAGCGCTCAGGCATGAGGCCTTTATAACCCGTTTGTGCCCAAGTCGTTTCTTCACTCCAAGAGTCTCCCCCCTTCATGTAACCGTCTAAACCTATGATCCCTGATATATACTTTACAGTAGGCAATGCAGGTGCGTACTTCGCAGTATCAGCCATGGTTCTGATATATTTAATAGCCTCATTTTTATAGGAAATAGGCCCCAGCTCCGGATCCGTACAAATCAAGCCATTGTCACCCCACTGCTTCCAAGCCACTAATAAGGCCAAGCCTAGATCCACGTCGCCATCGGCAGCCGAGTTCGCGCTAAGCGCTCCACCATATACATTGGTAGAGTTTCCAAAATTGCCCGCACCCGAGATTCCCGCACTGTAGGCATAGTTGGGGCTGTTCATTACATTGTCTACAAACCTAGTCGTTTTCTGAAACTGCCTATCATGCATCCACATATAGTAGCCATCAAAAGTTGCTTTGTCGCCCATGTAGGCTGCAGCCAATAGATAATAACCGTCGGCCTCCACACAGCTACAGTGATTGATGGGCGCCTTCACGTTAGGCATGATGTATTTCACACCGTTCACGGTCAGTGGTGCATCTGTGCCATTCTGCGTTACATTATAAGTCATGTTGTTGCAGAGCGTAACATACGCGTCGCGTGTACGCTGTTCCAGTTCTGCATGCGGCATACCCACTGGGTTTTTGTCGGCAAGGGTAACAGCTCCTCCAAGATAACCTTTAAATTGAGGAAAAGGGAAATTGGGATTGCCCGAATTGATATTAGGGGTGATTTGCCCAAAACAATAAGTAGCCAAAGCCAATATGGCAATGAGTAGAGGTTTTTGTTTCATGAATTGAATTTTTTAGTCTACAAAGATAAGCTTATTATAAATACCCACAACAATGTACCCAAACGCTCCAAATACCTATAAAACTTTGGGTGTTTGCCCTTTAATGTATAAATTTAGGTTTATTTTGCCCTTATATCTTGGATTGATCATAGATATAAACAAATCATAGCGTATACATGTCCCCATCAAACTATTCAATGCCCAGCAGAATCCCCTCAAAAGTGCTCATACTTTTTGTGAGTTTCTTCCTATTTGTAACAGGGCTCTATTACCTAACCCAAAGCACCTACAAAAGCCTCTTGATCTCTGTAAACGAACTCAGTAAACCTGACGAACTGGCAAACATGTCCAATGAGCTGCTCTTTGAGATCTCTCAAGCCAACCTAGCATTCCAAAGCTACACCATCAGTGGCAAACCCAGCCACCTACAGGAATATTTCAAATACAACAAAACCATAACAGAAGCCATTAACCTCCTCAAGATCCAAATCCAAGACCATCCACAAGTAGTAACCAATATAGATACTCTAGAGCTTTTGTGGTGCAAGAAAGACGAACAGATCACTGAAATCATGGAGCTGATAGGCAGCGACAGGGAGATTGTCATCAATCCCCTTGCCATGTCCAACAGCCGAATCATTACCGATACGGTGATAAAACAGATCTATATTTCCTTCATTCCTGTTTTCAGTGAAGATACCGCAGCCCCAGAGACTATTATAGTGCCTGAAGAGAAAAAAGGATTGAAACAGTGGTTCAAGAGTATTTTCAAAGGCCGAAAAAGTGAAGTGGATACCAAACTCAACGAACCCGTGCTCATGTCGAGTAATGCCTCTTTTAAAATCGTAACGGATACCATCGTAACCAAGAGCCGAAAAATAGAGATAGCCGACTCCAGCAACTGGCTCAGTATGGTCTCCAAGTACAAAAACCAAAACCTGAGCAAAAGGAAACTCCAAAAGGAGCTGATAGACCTCATTCAAAATGACGCCAAAATCAGCCAAGAACTGGAAAAGATAGGTTTGAGCCTCAGGGATCAAATCTATAATCAACTACAAAAAGAAAAACTACATGCCAAAAGCACCGTGGGGCAATCTCTCGACTGGATGAAATATGCTAGTTTAGCTACTTTCGGGGTTTGTTTTCTGTTTGTGATTATTATCATCAATGATATTCTCAAAGGAGAATACTACAGGAACAAACTTGAAAAAGCCAACACTACCATTCATAACAGCGCGCTTCAAAAAGAAAAGTTTCTTTATTCTGTATCTCATGAGTTGCGTACCCCACTTACCGCTATATTAGGTTTTGCCGAACAAATAGACCAAATGGAGGTAAAGCCCAAAGTTAAGCAATACAACCACATCATCGTTAATGCTGCCAATCACCTTTTAGAAACGGTAAATGAAGTATTGGACATTGCAAAAATAGAATCTGGCAAACTTGTGCTGAACAGACAGCCCATGCACCTGCCCACGTTTCTGGGCAGCCTCACCGAACTCTTTAAGATGGAAGCAGAAGAAAAAGGAATCTTCTTCAAGATCGATATGAGTAAAGTGAAACATGAGTATATCAACATGGATGCTTTCCGGTTGAAACAAATCCTCATCAACCTCATCAGCAATGCCCTCAAGTTTACAGACAAAGGTAGAGTAGAAGTCTTCTTTTCCCAAAAGAATAAAAACTGGCTGCATATAGAAGTTATAGACACAGGTAAGGGCATTAACGGTTCTAAACTTTCACAGATTTTTGAAGAATATGTACAAGCCGACAAAAACGATTGGCTCAAATACAAGGGAACTGGATTGGGACTAACCATCACCAAAAAAATAGTGGATGCCATGGACGGCAAAATAAATGTCCAAAGCCAAGAAGGAAAAGGTAGTACCTTTACCGTAGATATCCCGTATCTAGTTGCCGAAAAACCCAAACACAATAATGGAAACCCAATCAAAAGAGAGCAAATGCTCTTCTCTGGCAAGAATATACTATCCGTCGAAGACGATACATTTTCGGGCCTGCTAA
>CAMFLX010000032.1 GCA_945957555.1 uncultured Cytophagales bacterium | reverse complement strand
TTTTTTGTATCATTCCGTCTCGTCACAATCCCCAATGCGTATTCTGGGTTAAATACAGCTAAGTATATATTTATGCTTAGCCGTATTTGGACTTTTAGATTATTTACCGATGTTTTCGTACTTCTTCTTCCTGCTCCGGTATTTAAGGATTCCTGATGCAAGTATTATGATAATTGGCAGTGCTACATTGATGATCTGCCACTTCTGCTTTTCTTTTCCTATTTTTATCCTATCAAGGGGCCTAAGCGATATTTCTTTGTTACGAATATTGATCAAGCCCTTGTTGTCGAGCATATAGTTTAAAGCATTGACTACAAAATCGCGATTGGCAAATTTTTCTAGAGTATATTTGTTCATGCCTACAGGCACGATCTGTTGTTTTACTGGATCAAAATCGTTGCTTATGAAGTCCCCATCAGCAAATACAAGGATCTTAGAGTCTTTGTTTTGATTTGAAATCCCTGGATAGTTCTCGCGATATAAAGGTCTAGAAGCGTAGCTAGAACTGAATTTTCCTTCTAATAAGCAGGCAACGATCTGGTTCTTCTTGTTGTAGTCTTCTTGCTTGGGTTTGTTTCGCATCTCGTTGAGACTGATCTCTACAGGTGCACCAATTACTTTTGTATACCTTGAAGTGAAAGCTAGTGGCGTTTTATGGATACCTTTTGCCTTTACGGTGTCTATTGTTCCTGCGAAGTTACAGAGCAGAGCGTCCATGTTTTTTACGATGGGGTTTTTCTCTGCAAAAGACATGAGTAGAGGATTGAACCTCCATGGCATGAGTACAAACTTGGGTTGATTCCCTACATTGCCAACATTTACTGCGATTCTAGAGCAGCTCACATCTTGTACCAAATCTTGATTGAATCGAATACCCCAGTGGAAGAACAGATCATCAAGATTTAAGTCGTATGGATAAGCAAGTGAACCCGTCTCTTTCATACTGTCGAGTTGAATGTTTACGATGTCTACAAAGAAGAGTGCTTTGCCTCCGTTTACGACAAACTGGTCTATCTTAAGTTTGCTCTCATCGTCAAACTTCTGGGTAGGTTTGGCTACAATGATGGCTTCGTATTTTGATAAGTTTTCTACAGTCTTAATATCCACCATTTTGACGTCGTAAAAATCAGAGAGCTCTTTAATGATGTCCATGGTTTTAAGACTATCAAGCTCGCCGTGACCAGACAGTAAAGCAACACGTTTTTTGTCCATGGTGATGATCTCTTTAATGGCAGTAATAAGTTCGTACTCAATATTCTCCACCGACTGATTCACCATTTGTTCCTCACCTTCACCTCTATTACCTTTAAGGAGCATCACAGGGATTTCGCGGCTGCCATAGGATACTATCGCTCCTGGAAAAATCACTTTATTGGTTTCTGCATCTCCCTCCTTAGAGGTGAGTTGTGTCGGTTGGATGCCCTTTCTTACGATTTGGCTCAAAAATCTATTTTTCTTTGTTGGGTCGGTTTCCGCGGAAGGATCGGTAAACTTAAATTGTACGTTTTTGCCACCATAGATCTTGAACTCGTTCAAGGTTTCTATTACAGACTTCTGTAGTCGTTTATACATCGGAGGGAACTCTCCATCTAGAAATACTTCTATGTCGATTTGATCATCCAAAGCCTTCAATACTTCCTTTGAGGCAGGGGCAATAGTATATCGTTTCTCTTCTGTTAGGTCAATTCGGAAGAAATAGTTGTTGGCAATGATATTTATCAAAACTATACCCAAGACAGTTGCCAAGAAGTAAAATAATGCATCTAGTTTGAAATAATTCTTCATCTCTTTTGTATTGCTTAAGGCATGAGGCTAAAAACCTAATGCTCAAATTGTTTTGCCAAATATGAATTTTAAAACCTTGATTTGTATGTAAACATTTACTGCCAACTTGAAAATCACCATTTTCTAGCACCTATTGTAAGATGGGTAGCTTTGAGCATGATTACGATAATGCTGATAAAATAAAGTATATCTCTACTGTCGATCAATCCTTTGCTGATGGTATAATAGTGGTAGTCTATGCCCAAGGCCTCTACGAGACTTGACATATTGCCCCAAAATTCTAGTTTAGACAATGCGGTGAAGCCTGAATGGAACAAAAAACAAACAAAGACGCCAACAATGAATGAGATGATTTGACTCTCACTAATGGAAGAAGTAAAGATGCCGATGGAGGTGAAAACAGCACCTAAAAATACCAGACCAATATAAGAACCTACGACCCCTGCACTATCCACATTGCCTTTGGGAAAACCGAGTTGGTACACGCTGTAGTAATATACCAGTGTGGGCGCCAGTGAAAACAATACGAGTAAGAGGCCTGCAAAGTACTTACCTAGGATGATTTGCCAATCGGTCAAAGGCTTAGTGAGTAAAAGCTCCATGGTGCCGCCACGTTTCTCTTCAGAGAAAGATTTCATGGTAATGGCTGGTATGAGGAACATGTAGATGAAGGGCGTCATAGAGAACAAAGTCTCCAAGTCGGCATAACCATAGTCGAGCAGGCTGGTCTCGGGAAATACCCAGAGAAACAAACCTGTGCCTAACAAAAACAACCCAATGACCACGTAGGCAATGGTGCTGTCTAGAAATGAGTTAAATTCTTTTTTTAAGATGCTTAACATATTGTGTTATTTCAAATGGGTATTATTCAGTGTTTTGGGTGAGTTTTCTAATCTGGATTTTTTAATGAAATAGGAATTCCAATATTTTAACGAATAACATAGTCATTATTTACCAGTTAATTCCCTAAAGATATCCTCCATGTTGCTTTCTTCAAGGCTCAGGCCTACGAGTGGCAATTGGTTTTCGGCTGCCCATTTGAAGATCTCCGAACGAATGTCTGCACTGCTTTCTGTCTTTAGCCTTACCTTGTTGCCCTGAATCTTTTCTATGTTGGAGATCCCTGCTATTTTCTCCAGTACTTCCATGGCGATGTCTTTTTCAAACTCTACCGTGATTGTCTTGGAGGGTTTCAAACCTTTAGCAAGATCCTGTATGCTGCTGTTGGCCACGATTTTGCCTCTGTTGATGATCACGACTTCGTCACAGAGTAACTGTACCTCTTGCATGATATGTGATGAAAAGATCACTGTTTTTTCCTTACCCAAGTCTTTGATCAACTGTCTGATCTCTACAATTTGGTTTGGATCCAGTCCAGTAGTAGGTTCATCCAAGATTAACACTTCAGGATCATGTAACATGGCTTGCGCCAAGCCTACCCGTTGGCGATAGCCTTTGGAGAGCGCGCCTATCTTTTTATTTTGTTCTATGCTAAGTCCCGTAAGGCTGATTTTTTCTGCGATCGTATCTTTGAGGTGCTTACCAGAAATATTGTGCAAGCCACCTACAAAGTTCAAGTACTCATGTACATACATATCCAAATATAGCGGATTGTGCTCCGGAAGATAACCTACCTTCTTTTTGGCTTCTATAGAGTTGTTGACCACATCAATCCCGCAGACTTGCACTTGGCCAGAGCTGGGTGGGATGTACGAAGTTGCGATTTTCATAGTAGTGGACTTGCCAGCACCATTGGGTCCCAGAAAGCCAAGAATCCTACCTTTTTGAGCTTCAAAGCTGATGCCGTCTACTGCACGCTGCTCCCCATAAATCTTCACTAAGTCCTTAACGATTACTGACATGTATGATTATTTGAACAGTCCTTAAATTGATACACTTATCAACCTGCAATTTAGGGAAAAGCAATAACATTTAGTCAAAAATAGTGTGAGTGAGGCACACAGTTTTTCGGAAATTCGTCATTGCTGTGTTAAAAGGTGGATTTTGTGGAGCTAGGTTATGGCTATGTAGGCCTCAATTTGGATTATAGAATTGCTAATAGGTTATTATTAAGCTTCCTAAAAATCGGAACATGTTCTTTCAGGGCTCCTTTGGGTGAGGTTACAATAATTATATTAGACTTTCTGGCCAGCTTAGGTGATAAAAGCCTCTAAGAGACGACGTGATAATAGAAAACCCGCTAACCGATGAAATTAGAGCTATAAATGTGAGGTATTATTTTTCTTATCTCGAATTGAGGTTATTTAAATCAGTAGGTCTGCTTTAATATTGAGGGTACTGTACTAAAGGTTATGTTTAGAAATGTTTTAAGCGGCATAAAAGTAAAATTTGTTAGATTATTGTAAGCATCACTCTGAAAATCGTTGAAGAATTTATTTTCTAAATATCAAGGTTCCTGAAGTATTTGGTTCCCATTCTAATATTTTTTCAAATGAGATTGTCACATTTTAAAAGATATATTCATCTCTATGTTTTAGAGGTAGTTTCGGATTTGTAAAGGAGTTACATGAAAAATACCTAAAAATAGGTATTCCCCATTTTTGGTATAGCTCCTAATTTTGTACAGTTAATATTAGGTTAAAAAACTCTAAACACTATACATCATTTGGCGGACTCTATTTCTAAAATCAAAATTTTTTTATGTGTTTATTCAATTTTTATTTAAAACTAAAACAATTTAAAATCATGCAAAAAATCCGTTTACCTTCATTGTTATTCATGGCTATTATCCTAGTCATGGGAGTATTTCCTTTAATGGCAAAGAGTCCAATAGCCACGGTTCAGCTTGATGCTGATAAATCGTCGGGCGTCAGTCATGACGCTGTAGATACTTTGGACCAAATATTAAATTTCGCTATTCCTAGTGTGGTTAACTCTGTCAAGGGGAGTCCCATTGGTAATGTAGTCTTGAAATTTCGCTATCGCGATCAAGGTTTAGTTTCATGTACTTATGTGGCAAGTCCTTCAATTCTTGGGTATCAATTTGCAAACTCAAGTTTAGGATTGCTTGCAGGTGAGGTAGTAACAACTGATTATCTCTCGCTCCATGTTGAGGAAGCAGATCCTGTGCTTGGAATGAGTCTGGTGAGTGTGGTTTTGGAAAATCTTGAAATCGCCAAAGAGCAATTAGTTGCGCCTTATCCTAGATTGTTTCCAGTACATAGCGATACAAAAGGGGCAAGGGTTGGTGCCGCTCAAAATTGTGCTAATGCCAATTTGATATGTGGTGCAAATCTGGTATTTAATGAGCCTGATGCATATTCATTGCAAGGGAATGAAATTAATACAGGTATCAGCTGCCTTGGTACTGGCGAGATCAATAGTGTTTGGTATGAGTTTACAGCAGCTGTAAATGGCGTTCTTAATTTTACCATTACACCTGTGATACTCAACAGTGATTATGATTGGGCAGTATACGATGTGACCAATACCAACTGTGGGGCGATTGCTACAAATCCAGCACTTCAAGTTTCTTGTAATTATTCGGGTGTACGAGGTACCACAGGCCCTAATGGGCAGGTAGGTGCCCAATACGGGACACCTTTAAATGTAATTGCTGGCCGTACCTATAAGATATTAGTAAGTTATTATAATGGAGGTGTGGCGCTTACGGCAGCTCAGGGTGCGGGTCAAGGTTTTAGTTTGAATCTTGCTGCTTCTACCCAAGGCTTGTTTGGTGGAGTGCCTATACAGATTACACCAACTAGTGCAAGTATTTGTCCTGGTTCAAGTACAGTACTCACTGCTTCTGGAGCCACTACAGGATATACATGGTCACCTGCAACAGGTCTTAATACGACAAACGGCCCCGTGGTTACCGCTAGTCCTGCGGCCACTACAGTTTATACTGTATCAAGCCTTCCTGACGCAAATGGATGTATAAGTAGGGCAAATGTAACCGTTAATGTCAATCCAGACCCTGTTATAGATGTGAATCCTGTGGCGCCGATAATTTGTCAAGGTTCATCTGTAGCGCTTGTTGCTTCAGGTGCCAGTACTTATACATGGTCACCTGCAGCTGGGCTCAATACAACTACTGGTGCATCGGTTATGGCAAGTCCAAGTGTAACCACAGTATATACTATCACTGGGATATCTTCTGCAACTACTTGTGTTGGAATTAAAAACGTAACTGTTACGGTAAACCCTAGACCTGTTATCTCAGTCAATCCCCTGACACCAGTAATTTGTCAAGGTTCATCCGTGGCACTTACTGCTTCAGGAGCCAATACTTATGTTTGGTCTCCTGCCACAGGCCTCAATACTGCCACTGGTGCAAATGTTATAGCTAGCCCAGTCGTAACTACTACTTATACGGTTACAGGAACTAGTATTGCTGGCTGTGTAAATAATACTACTGTTACTGTAAAGGTAGACAATGTAAAACCAACAGTGACTGTGAATCCTAGTGTGGCAACGATATGTAATGGGAACTCCACGACTCTCACGGCCTACGGGGCTACTACCTATACTTGGTCCCCTGCTACTGGTTTAAATACAACCACTGGTGCATCAGTGATTGCAAAGCCTTCGGTGAATACCACATATACGGTTACAGGAGCAATTGGTGCTTGTACAGCGACAAAAACCGTAACCGTCACTGTTTTGCCTAATCCAGTGATTTCTGTTACTCCACCATCGGCTAGTATTTGTGTAGGTTCTTCAGTGGTCCTTACCGCTGCAGGAGGGTCTAGTTACACATGGTCTCCTGCTACAGGTCTCAATACTACCACAGGAGCTGTAGTTACCGCAAAACCTGCAGTAAGCACTACATATACTGTTACTAATAAGGTTGGTACTTGTTCAAGAGTTGTTTTGGTGCCAATTACTGTAAATCCCAATCCTGCAGTTAATGTGACACCGCCCAATGCCACCATTTGTAATGGAAGTTCTGTGAGCCTCACAGCATCTGGAGCCACAAGCTATTTATGGTCACCAGCCACTGGACTTAATACCACTACAGGTGCTACTGTGGTAGCTAGTCCTTCGGTAACTACAACTTATTCGGTTAAGGGAAGTTTCGCAACAGGATGTTCTGCTAGTAAAACAGTCACTGTTAATGTGAAACCGAACCCAGCAATATCAATAAGTCCTGCGAATCCTGTGATTTGTAAGGGTAATTCGATTGTTTTAACAGCATCAGGAGGCGCTTCATATACTTGGTCACCGGCTTCGGGTTTAAATACTACAACAGGTGCTACTGTAGTAGCTAACCCAAGTGTGACTACTACCTATACAGTGACCAATAAAGTAGGCACTTGTTCCAGAACTGCAAATGTTACAGTAACAGTTGAAACCATACCAGTGATCACGGTGACTCCGTCAACATCAACAATTTGTCCTGGGTCATCAGTGACGCTAACGGCAACAGGGGCGCCTAATTTTACATGGTCACCAGCCACAGGTTTAAATACAACCACTGGCGCTGCCGTGATCGCTTCCCCGACTGCTGCAATAACTTACACTGTTAAAGGTAGCTCACTACTTGGGGCCTGTACAAGTATGCCTGTAACTGCTACTGTTAATATGGCACCCGCACAAGTATGCTGCAGTGTAACATCTGGTAATCTACTATCAACTACTAAGATCTCAGCCACTCAGGGTGGGTTTGCAGGCCCAATTACCGGTTATGGGAACTTTGGTACCGGGCTCACTGGCATTGGAGACTTAGATAGGGATGGAGTGGAAGATATGGTGAGCACCACACCTTTTAATATGTCTACAGCTGCAAGTTATTCTGAAGAATTATTTGTGATTTTCATGAATGCTAATGGTACGGTTAAATCCAGAACCATTATTCGTCCTGGTTTTGGAGGTCTTCCATACACAGGTCTGAGTGCACAGTATGGTTCTATGTTTGGTCAATCGGTGGCATCGTTGGGTGATCTTGATGGTGATGGCAATACAGATATCGCTGTTGGGGCACCTTTGGATAGTGATGCGGGCTTGTTTAACGGGGCTTTTTGGATTTTATTCTTGAACTCTGATGGTACCGTTAAAACCTACAAGAAACATAACAGGACTACTCACCCAGGTCTTACATCTACTCTGCCTGCTGCTAGTAACGAGCAGTTTGGAATATCCATGACCAATATTGGCGATTTGGATCATGACGGCGTTACGGATATGGTTGCGAGTTTGGCAGTGCCAAGCGGCAATACTCCGCCAAGGTTCTATGTAATATTTTTGAATACCGATGGCACCATAAAGCAGGTACAAGAGGTGTCTGATAGAAGCGGTGGTATGCAAGGCTTGTTGCCTAATTATTCGAATATTTGGGGGGCATTCTCTGAAGGTATTGGTGATTTGGACGGGGATGGTAATGGAGAGATTGCTGTTGGTGATATTTATAGTGCAGACGCTACTGATGGTGCAGTATACATTTTGTTTATGAATAGTAACGGTACTGTGAGAAATTATCAGCGTTTTGCTAACGGTATAGGTGGTTTTGTGGGGCCATCAGATACAGGATTCGGCCGTTCGTTGGAAAAATTAGGGGATTTGGATTGTGATGGTGTAAATGATATAGCAGTAGGAAGCCCCTATATAAAAACAGGTAGTTTGGCAATGGGTGGATTTTGGATTGTTTATCTCAAAAGCGATGGAACAGTAAAATGTAGCAAGCTCATTAAGAGTACAGATGCACCATTTAACGGAGAAATCAATATAGAATATGATTTCTTCGCACAATCAATGGGAGCCTTGGGCGACTTGAATAATGATGGGAACCTAGAGCTGGCTGTAAGTGCGCCAAGAGACGATGATGGCTGGAATTCATCAGTGCCAGTGCAAGCAGCTGATGGTTATGATGCCGGCGCTGTATATATTGTTTCGCTCACATCTTGTTCTGGCTATCAACAACTCGTACGTAAGTCTGATGTTATGACACCAGCTAATTTGACTTCATTGGATACTTATTTTAGTTTGTATCCTAATCCCTCTGCTGGAGAAACGGTACTAGAATTCAGTGGTTCTGTACATGAAGAGACTGTGGAGGTAGTAGTTTATAACCAACAAGGTTCGGTAGTTTATAATTTAGAAAACCACAATACTCAAAGTGTTTTAACATTAGGGAAAGATTTTAGTGCAGGTATCTATCTTGTGAAAATTATGAAAAAAGGTGGGAGCATAGCTACACAGATTTTTGTAAAAAACTAAAAAAGCCTAGTTTAATGGCTGTTTAAAGGGTCGCCCATTTGGGTGGCCCTTTTTTTATGGTATTATCATGTATAGAATGTGTTAATAAGAAACGATTTGACCATTGCAGAAGAACATGCAATGCTTTTTAAGTTTATATACTTTAAAGGTCGTATTTATAAACATAATTGGCTTTGGTATTGAATTGCTGCTGTTGCCTTTTGGAACAAACTGTAGCTCCAGAGACACAGTACTAGTAGCATTTGGTAGCAAAATGACGAAATTAAATACCTTAGACAAACTTGTGGGCGTGCAAGTGATGTCTACAGACGTATGATTGATGCTTAAAATGACAAATTGACGCCTGCAGGCGTGTAAGTGATGCCTTTGGGCGTTGAAATGACGCCTCGAGGCCTGCGATTGACGCCTGTAGGCGTCAAAAAGAGAATTGAAATGACAAATTGACGCCTGTTGGCGTATGTTTGACGCCTGCAGGCGTGAAGATGACGCCTGCAGGCGTTAAAAAGAGAATTAAAAGGACAAAATGACGCCTGAAATCGTGGATTAAGTGTTATTTGCTCTCAAGAAATGCCTTTCCTTGTCTTTTCAAAGAAAGTGATGTTGGCAAGCATCAAAGGGATCAGATAGATGGCGTCTTCTACAGGTAGACTGATAATACGATAGCCCATAAACTCTTCAGGATTATAGATAATAATTGGTTCTGCTTCAAAGGCACCTGTAAGAATACCATCTATTAGGACAAAAGGTATAAAAGTCACCAAAAAGGCGAAATAGAATCGCATCCGTATTCTGCCAGATTCAAACGCTAAATGGTAGATGAGATAGGCAGTAGCAATAACGGCAGTCACAAAAGTATAAGTTTGCTCAAAGGAATAAACAACTAAAGTAAGTAATAGGATGAACAGGATCCATGAGATCATTTGTTCCGTAAATACGCTGACTTTGAATGGGAAGTAGTGATTCAGGCACTCATAAATAAACATACAGGCATAGGGAATTGTGATGAAAAATAAGATTTCTTCTATGGGCAAATTGAACACATAATATCCAATGATATATTTTTGATTGAAGGTCCATACGTCCAAATGGGTTTTGCCCATATCCCAAATAATAAAGAATATACCTACGATCAGGCCTCCTTGCCACATATATTTCCATTTTTTATAGAAATGTACTTTTTTGTCGAAAGACAATAAAAATACAGGGATTAAGGTGATTGAATGGATAAGTAAGTAAAGGTATTGGGTTTCGAAAAGAGCAATCTTAAAGGTTTTGGGTACGGTAATGTCAAATACACCCTTGTGTATCGTGGTAATGTTGAGATGCACGCCTAACAAGGTAATGACCATGATGGCTAATGAAATGATGAATATGTTTTTACTCTTGTCGATAACTTGAGAAACTAAATGTTGTACTTAATGTTTTATGGGTAATTCAATGAAAAATTCAGTTCCTTGCCCTTCTTGCGAAATAAAGTAGATTCTTCCTCCAAAAAACTCTATCCCTTGTTTGGCCATTGCAAGACCTAGGCCAGAGCCGGTGTATTTGGTACTAAAATTTGGTAAAAATACTTTGTCTTTGATTTCCTCTGGTATTCCCTCGCCATTGTCCTTGATCTTGACGATGATTTTGGTCTGTGTTGTTTCTAGAGTAATGGTAATATTAGGCTTTTTAGAGGTGTTAACCGACTGAATACCATTAATAATAAGGTTATTAATGATCCTGCCCATGAGCTCCTTATCGCCAATGGTATTTATTTTGTTGGGTTTGCCAATAAAGAGGACCGAGATGTCTTTGTTACTTTTGTACAGGTCGTATATAGATTGCGTGACGGCGTATAGGTTATAAGCCTCAAGCTTAGGTAGTGGCATTTTAGCGAAGTTAGAGAAAGAGGTAGCTATCTCACTCAGTGTATTGATCTGTTCCAACATCACTTTGATGGTTTTATTGGTAGCCAACTCTATTTTCTCAGGATCGTCATTGTTTTTGATCATCATGTCCAAGTATTGGAGGTTGAGCTTCATAGGCGTAAGCGGATTTTTGATCTCATGTGCTACCTGTTTGGCCATTTCGCGCCATGCCGTTTCCTTTTCCGTTTTGGTGAGCTGTTCCTTACTCTCTTGTAGTTTCAAGATCATTTTATTGTATTCGCTGATAAGCTGACCGATCTCGTCTTTAGAGTTCCAATGAATCGCTTCGTTTTCTTTCTGGAGCGAAACACTTTGCATGCTCAGTTTCAGTTGTTCGATAGGGAAGGTTAATGTCTTGGTTGCATAGTAGGTGACTACAACAAAGAGAATAAATACAATCACGAAAATGTTGAAGATGGTTACGATCACGGTAATAAGTTTTTTCTGGATTTCGGCTTTGGTCTCATAGAAGGGAATACTTACAATCCCTTGGATCTGTCCACTTTTTTGAGATTTCAAACTGGTGTATACATCGTAGTAGTTGAGCTCGCCGATTCGCTCGTTTACGATGATTGATTTTTTCTTTTTCTCTATGATTTCTGAATAGGCCAGTGGGTTTATGTATTCAGAAAGTAGTTTTTTCTCGTAAATCAAAGGCTGTGAAGTGTTAAGGATTTTTCCTCGTTTGTCGTATAGGTTAATATCTGTTTCGAAGTTTTGGGCCAGTTCCGCAAAGTTGTTACCAAAGCGTTGATAGTCTATCCGGCCCGTCCTATACTCTTCAGTAAAATCGGTAAGCCTGTCAGAAACTTTAAGGGCTATGTTGTTGAAATTCGTTTTAAGGTCGTCATTATAGTTTTTGATGGTAATGAGCATGAACACAAATGTCACCACGATCAAGGGTAGAATAAAGGCGATGTTGAGGTAAATCTGTATCTTGGTAGAGTAGTTGATGTTTTGTTTAGAATAGTTGAGATAGGCAAAGTAATAGCCAACGATGGCTAAAATAGCCACAAGTTGTATAATGAATAGAAAAGAAAAGTTAGAGGCTAACTCTTCAAATCTATGATCAGGAGAGGAAACGATGATCGTTTTGTGCTTAAGGAAAGTAAGGTGATGCAGATAGCCATTGTATAAAAAGTGATTTACGTTGGTGTACTTTGCTTCTTGGACTTTCTCAAAGAATAGTTTGCTATATATATATGTCCCAGAACTGCTGTTCAGGGTATCATTGTTGTACATGGCATAACTATAATCAGGGAAATAGCTACTTCTGTTGAATCGCTTGTCGATCAGTAGCGTTGGATAGATACTGTTGGGTACATATTTTTTGAAGGTAAACTCAAGTATGATATAACCCACGGGCTCATCAGAATCTTTGATTTCAATGAAATTGAGATATTTTTTATCAGCCCCAGCCGTATTAATGAAAAATATGTCAGGGTACTCAGTTTTGAAGTTTTGTTTGTAGTACCTGCTTCTCATCGAGAAATAGTTTTCAGACATACTGTTGAAATATTCTTCACCAGATAGTGTGAAGACTTTTACCTTGATGTCAAACTTGTTGAAATATTTATTCAAATGTATTTTTAAGATCTTCTGCTCTATGAGATCCACCGAGGTAAGCGGTCCCGAGCTCAGGCGATTCACGATCAAAGGATCGCTTTTGATTTTGTCACTAGCTTCTTTAAGTAGAAATTCTCCATAAAGATCGTTTTCCGTCATTATTGTGGTACTGAATAAGTTTTTGTTTTGCAGGTTTTTGTTGTTTTCAGTAGTGAATATAGCCAAACTTCCAGCTGTGGCGCATACTGTAGCATTGACTAGTAGATAGATATAAATGGTATAATCAAATCTATTGATGATATTGAGAAGTTTGAACCTAATAATGATTACAAAATGAATAATACCTACTGCTAATAGAGGCCAGTTGAGGCTGTTTAAGATCAAAGTAATGCCAGCATACGCCAATGTCCCTGCACAAAACAGAATAATATGTCTACTTTTTTGGGTAGTTAAGCTCATTCTGTCAAATAACCGAATAGAAATCTGGTATACGCCCAAGAAGGAAAATGCCAAAATGATATATATGGCCCAAGAGATGATTTTGAACGAGTTAATGTCTATGTTTTTGGTGATGTCTATACCATATTCATAATTTGAATTGACCAAACAGATGGCTTCAAATACCCCCCTATAGATTAAGTGAATAAAGAAAACTATACCAACTGCCAAGAGTAATTTGGTGCGAGGATTCAGTTTTTTGAAAAACTCGTGCTCTCTTTTTTCCCTGTGTTTAAAAAATAAAATAATGATAATGATCGCAAGTGCTACCAAGTGTAGAAAAAAATCGCCAAGAGAGGGGCAGAGGTAGTTGTGGATGAAGTATTTAGTTTGAAAGATCTTTAAGTTTTTGATGCCATAAGGGTAGTCAATGAGCATCAAAAAAGCTCTAATACCTACCACGAAAAGTATCCAAATTGAGATACTCTTATAGGGGTTTTGTTCTCTAGTCCATCTGTTGATAAATAGTGAGAGCTCCAGTACAAAGAAGCTGATGCAGAGTGTAAGAAATGACAAAATGAACCAGTCGAAGGCTTCTTGGTCGTTGGCGATTTGATTGGGAAGGTTTAAGCTAAAGAGAAAGGTACCGTCTTTTGCATAGTAATTAGAATACTCAGGCTCTGATTTGTATTCAAAAAAGATACCAGAGAAGTTTTTAAATGAAAATACGTTTTGGTTATATTCTGTCTGTAGAAAGTCGTTTTGAATGGAGTATTTCTTAACTATGGGCAGTAGCCCAACTATGTAATAGATATCACGGCCTATTTTTTTCTGGATGGCGACTGATACGTACTTTTCCTCACGCTCATTGTAAAAGCTATACTTTAGGCTTTTAGCTATTTTTTCCGTTTCTATCGGGATTTTATTGGTAGTCCATACCACCAATTTTGATCCCTTATAGATGAGGATGGGATGCTTATAGTTGGTGCCGACAGTTGTAAAAAATACCTGCTTCTCGTTTTCTATGAAATTCGAGAGCTTATTGAGTTCCCTTTCGCAAGAGCTGATCTCAAACTTTAAATTATGGCTGATCTCTTGATGGATTTCTTGGTCGTTATTTAAGGTACTGGTTTGTTTAGCCCAATAGGTGATAAAGGCAGCGCATCCAAACAAGATGCCTAAGAACATGAATATGTGTTTCCTCACAAAAACCATTGTTCAAAAATACAGATTATTTATCAATCTCCATGGTGTATATATGAGTACGATTATTTGATCGTGACAGCAGGCTATTGTTGTGTTTGCCCTCTGTCTTACCAACTAAGGTTTTTGTATGGTCAACACACTCAACTGGTCTTCAGCAAATACTTCATTTGCGATTTCTAGCAATTTACCAGAAGTCACCACATCCGTTTGCTGGAAAAGTTCTTCGAGGCTGTCTATTTTTCCCATGTCCAAAATGCTCCTAGCCATCATAAGCATCAAACCATTGTTGCGTTCATCAGCAATTGCCAGTTGACCCTTCAGCTGCTCCTTATACATCTTCAGTTGCTTGTCGGTGATTTTGGTGTTGCGAAGCTTTGCGAGTTCTTTTTTTACTATGTTTAGGCATTTTTCAGCTTGTTTGTTTTCCGTGGCAAAATAGATGGCAAACAAACCCGTGTCTGAAAATGGGTGAAAGCTAGATTCTACAGAATATACAAAACCATATTTTTCTCTAAGCTCAAGATTTAATCTAGAGTTCATGGCTGGACCTCCCAATATATTGGTCAGCATAAAGAAGGGAATCCGCTTTGGATCGTTGAGCGAATAGGCCACATTGCCTATGGCGCAGTAAGTTTGTGTGAAATCTCTATGTTTAGTGATTATGCTTGGCCTGTAACTATTGAAAAGACTTCTATGCTTTGGGTTTTTAACAGCCACGATCTCACTAAAATACTTTTCAGTAATGCGTTTTACCTTGGCGAAGGGCATCGAAGACACAGAAGAGAAGACGATTCGTTCGGTATTCATATTTTTTTGTAGGAAAGCTATAAAGTCCTCCCGTTTAAAAGATCGAACCGTTTGTTCATTGCCAATTATATTTTCGCCAAGTGGGTGGTTAGCAAATATTTGGCCATCAAAGTCGTCTTGAAGGTAATCATCAGGGGAGTCGTAATACATGGACATCTCCTCTAAGATCACCCCTTTTTCTTTCTCAAGTTCTTTCTCTGGAAATATGGAATTGAACGTGATGTCTACCAGTAGGTCCACCGCCTTGTCAAAGTGATTGTCTGTTACAGAAGCGTGGAAGCAGATTTTTTCCTTGGTGGTATAGGCGTTGAGTTCCCCGCCCACGCTGTCGAGGCGACTGATGATATGAAACGACTTACGAGTTTTGGTTCCTTTGAATGCCATGTGCTCCCAAAAGTGTGCAATCCCTTCTTGGCCAGCTTCTTCGTCTCTGCTACCGACGTCGAGCATAATACCACAGTGTGCAATCTTGGTGTTGGCCACTTGTTTGTGTAGAACCCTGATACCGTTGGGCAATGTAAAACTATCGTATTCAAACATGTATGCAAATGTAGGAAGTTTTTCGAATCCTTTTAGAAATCCATAATAAGTATAATTTTTTACCTACTTATTACAATTTTGAATCAAAAAATGTATATTTGGTTGTATTAAAACTCTTAAAAGCATGTTGAAAAAATTATTAGTCGTAGCTGCTGTAGGTAGCACTTTGATGTTTTCGTTCACAATAAAAGAAAAAGATGAGGAAAAGAACGAAACCCCAGACGAAATCACTGAAATTTCAGAAAGTAATGGTGTAGAAGTATTTTTATTAGATGCCTCAAAATGTAAGATGGAGTGGGTAGGTACAGGTGTCGGTAAAAAACACAATGGTACCATTAATATTCAGTCAGGCAATATGCAAGTGGATACCAAACAGATCAAAAGTGGCTTCTTCTACATAGATATGAAAAGTATCAAAGACAATGACATCAAAGACGATGGCTTTAACAAACAATTGGTAGATCACTTGAAGAGTGAAGAGTTTTTCAACTCTAATAAATTTACAACTTCAAACTTTAAGATTACCAAAGCGACGCGTCTGGATGTGCCCGAAGGACAAATTAATTACAACATTGTAGGTGACCTCACTATTAAAGGTGTAGCTAAATCAATTGAATTCCCAGCCCTAGTTACATTTTCAAAGAAGAAGATTACTGCCAAAGCAGATTTTTCTATAGATAGAACCAAGTGGAACATCACTTACAACTCAGGTAATTTCTTCAAGGATCTGGGTGATAAATTAATTGAAGATAAAATTGATTTTAAGGTTTACCTTGAAGCTAATGTGAAATAAGTAATAGAGCTTCCTCAAAACAAAAAGGTCTTTCAATTGGAAGGCCTTTTGTGTTTTAGATTGCCAGAGATCAATTGTTATGCATTTGCCACAAAGGTAATTTTTGTGTCACTCGAAAGGGTCTCATTTAGGTCGCTAATTAATTGGAGAATTGGGGATCTCATTTTTCAATTTGTCTGTCATCAATTCTATAAAAGATTTCTTATCTTTCATTATAGTTATTGCTAAGTTCTTGGTGTTTTCCGAAATATGTGCATACAAATTTTTGTTACTCCATAAAATGACTTCTACGAGTATTGGCAGAAATGTTATTCCTTTCTCTGTGAGCGAGTAGATATTTGCTTTTTTATTATTGGGTAATTTCCCTTTTGTTATTATTCCAGACTTCTCAAGATTACCAAGCCTGTCTGATAAAATATTGGTAGCAATACCCTCTGGAGAGGAAGCAAATTCTCCAAACGTTTTTTTTCCTGAGAACATGATATCTCTTAAAATTAATAGCGACCATTTATCTCCCACAATATCTAAGGCCGAACTTATCGGACAGGTGGATCTAAAATTTATTTCCATATTCTAGTACTTATTGCTTGCGTTTTAAAAGTAATTTGTATTTTTGCTTGCAAAGTGAAAGTAAAAATAGCAATAAAATAGTTAATATGGTAAGCGATTTTAAAAACAAGTACGGAGAATGGGCTTTAATAACAGGTGCAAGCTCAGGTATAGGCAAAGCACTTGCTATTGAAATAGCCCAAAAAGGACTTAATCTTGTATTGGTGGGAAGGAGACAAGTGGAGCTCGAAGAGCTGGCTAGAGAAATACAAAATAAGTACAAGGTTTCAACAAAAGTGTTGCTTGCGGACCTTTCCTGCCAAACGGGAATAAATGCGGTCATTTCTGGAACTCAACAGATTGATATTGGACTACTTGTGTTATCGGCTGGAATTGAGAACAATGGTGCATTTGTAAAAAATAATCTTGAGAAAGAGTTGCAAGTCATTGAGCTCAATATAGTTTCATGCTTAAAATTAACACATCATTTTATCAAACAAATGGAACGCCAAAAAAAGGGTGGTGTTCTATTTGTCTCAAGCCTAACGGCGCATATACCTAGTCCCTATTTTTCTAATTACGCCGCTACTAAATCGTATATTTTCAGTTTGGCGACCTCTCTTTATGGGGAATTAAAATCAAAAAATGTAGATATATCGGTACTTTCACCAGGGGTAACGGATACACCTATGTCTGAAAACATAGGGATAGATTGGTCGAAAACTCCAGTTATGACGATGAGTGCGGAGGACGTTGCTAAAGAAGCCATTCAGAATTTCGGAAAGAAGCTTTTAATCATTCCAGGTAAGAGGAATAGGATACTGGCATTTATAGCTAAAAAGTTTTTATCGTACACTACTTTGGCTCTGTCAAATCAAAAAATGATGCAAAAGGCTATTAATCCTGTCAAACTCTAAGGAATGGATAGGAGATCCAAAATTATAATCGTTGGCGGAGGAATTGGGGGACTCACTACCGCTATTGCACTAAGGCAAAGAGGTTTTTCTAATCTTACTATTTATGAAAGAAGATCGGAAATACAATCGAAAGGTGCAGGATTTGTGATTTGGGCAAACGCAAGTTGGGTGTTGCATAAACTTGGTATTTTGAATGAAGTCGAGTCATTTGGAGGAAGGCTGAACCAAATGCAACGTTGGGCGATGGATGGTGATTATTTAGGAGGTATTGACATAGTAACAATTGATGAAAGAATTGGTTTTCCGAGTTATGCAGTTGGGAAGGCAGAATTTCAAAACATGTTAAGAAAGAAGGTGAATGAATTGGGCATAAAGTTTCAAAATAATATTGCTGTTTCGTTTATGAAGGATAATGGGAACGATAAAGCATTTTTGCAACTGGCGGACAATTCAACCATAGAAGCAGATATTATAATTGGGGCGGATGGCAGAATGAATTCTATCTCGAAAAGTTATATTCAAAGCGATAATCTACCCATTTATCAAAACTATATCAATTGGGTTGGTATGCTTGAAAGTAAGAATCCATTACCTATTGAAAATAATATATTGGATTATTGGGGTTGTGGGGAACGATTTGGCATAGTGCCCATTCATACAAACAAAGTATACTGGGCAGGCTGTAAGGCATTGCCTTTAAACAGCAGTAACACAGAGCCAACAGATCAACTTGAATTGCTCCAAATTTTTCAACATTGGTCTCCCTTAATAAAAACAGTTATAGAGCAAACACAAGGAACACACATAAAGCGAATTCCTGTCTTTGACCACAACCCAAACCCAGTTTGGTTTAGAAATAATGTGTGTTTATTGGGGGATTCTGCCCATGCATCCTTGCCCACATCAGGTCAAGGTGCTTGTCAGGCAATAGAAGATGCTTGGCATTTGGCTAATCAATTAGCTCACTTTGGAACTTTGAAAGAGTCGTTTGAAGCATATCAAAATATCCGCTTTGAAAAAACAACTGCTATAACTTTATCGGGAAGAGATTTTGCAAAATCACTTTTTAGCACAGATATAGACTATTGTTTAGAACGAAACCGTAGTGCAAAGTTTACCGACTATCAAAAAACTACTAACAATATGATTGCACTGTGGTCAAGAGACTTAAACTGAATCGCTATGCTTGGGTCCCTAAATGTCATGAAATATCACTCACATAACACGCAACGAAGTTCAACACTTAAAATTCCCGCTATCGTCTTTTGAATAATTATTATTCTCTAAAATTTTCCTAACACCTTTTATGATAGGTGTGATGGAGTCTAAAGCACCTTTTTCAGAGCCGGGGATATTGATGATGAACTTATTGCCGATGAGCCCAGCTACGCCTTCAGACAGCATTGCCTTGAAATCTCTCTCCAATCCATAACTTCTGGCTGCCTCCATGATGCTGTTGGCTGATACCTCAATATGCTTCTCCAGTGTTTTAGGGACTATATCTTTGGGGCTAATACCCGTGCCACCAGCCACAATAATCAGCTGGAATGGGTCGATTTGATTGGAACTGATGAACTCTTCGAGAAGCTGGATATTTTCCTCAATAACGGAAACCTTGGATAGTTGTATATTTTGCTTTTGTAATATGTCTGCGAGAGGGAGAGAGATTTTATCATTTTTCTTGCCCAATGCCACACCATTTGAGTAAATCAAGAGCGCCGCTTGGAAGGTTTTGTCACTGGCTTGGAAGTCTGATTTGCCGCCCGTTTTTTCGACCAGTTTGATATTGCAAATCTCTATACCCTTATCTATAGGCTTCAGCATGTCGTACATGGTAAGTGCCACCACAGATGCACCATGCATGGCTTCCACCTCCACACCAGTTCTATAGATCGTCTTGAGCTCCACAAATATTTTAATCTCGAGCGCCTCTACCTCATAAGAAATGTGCGTGTATTCTATTGGGAGTGGGTGGCAATCAGGAATGAGTTCCGCTGTTTTTTTTACTGCAAACAAGCCAGCAACCTTTGCAAACTCCAATACATCACCTTTGGGCACTGTTTTATTGAGAATGGCCGCTATGGTTTCTGCTTTACATACTTTTACAATTGCCTGAGCCTTTGCGTATCTGAGCGAGGTGGTTTTTTGTGTGATATCAACCATATTTTAATGTGTGAGGTGTTACGTTTGACGTGTTGTGTCAAGGTGTGATGTGCGTCTTTATGCTTTACGCAATGTCACACATTATCACTTATTCAAAAACTCTTCTAAAGCTTCTAAGAGTTCCACTGGCTTGTCTGCTTGTACCCAATGCCCTGCACCAGCTATAGTGATCATTTTTGATTGAGGGAAAATCCATTTGGCCATCACTTCATCGTCTTCAGTAATATAATCAGAGAATTCTCCTTTTACAAAGAGTGAAGGTTTTCTGAACCTTTGGTTGGCATCAAGTCCTTCACCTATATTGTCGATTTGTTCAGAAAGTATGGGGAGGTTCATCCTCCACTTGAACTCATTATTTTCGTCCCTATATAGGTTTTTTAGGAGAAACTGCCTTACGCCCATTTCGGTGATATACTTTTGCATTTCCACATCAGCTTCTTGTCTTGACTGTAAATCATGAAGAGGAAGCGCATGTAAGGCAGCCAAGTATTTTTGATGATGGGGTTTGTAGTATTTGGGGCTAATGTCTATGACTACCAGTTTGGAGAGCAGGTCTGGATACTTTGTGGCAAATTTCATAGCCAGTTTACCACCCATGGAATGCCCGACGATGACGGGCTCAAAAAGATTGTGCTCGTCTATGAATTCCCTAAGGTCTTCACACATAGTGGCGTAACTATGTTCACTGGCATGAGGCGATTGCCCATGATTCCTTAAATCCAGCAAAAAAACTTTATGTGTTTCGGCTAGCTTTTTGGCAAAAGTAAGCCAGTTGTCTGAAGAGCCAAAAAGACCGTGCATGATGACGATGGGGCTGCCCTCACCCAATTCTCTGTAAAAAAGTTTCATGTTTTGTATTGTTGGGGTTGTCGAGTAGCGAAAACCTAACACGTTCACAAAAATAACAATACGCTATTATTTATTCATGTTTTTTGGAAAAGATTTATCTTTGGGCAAAATAGGTCATCATGAAGAGAATTGTACTGTTTGCGTCGGGAAGCGGTAGTAACGTAGAAAATATTGTTCATTATTTCAAAGATCGCAAAGATGTAGAAGTTGTAGCTGTATACTGCAACAACAGCAAAGCTTTTGTACTGGAAAGATGTAAAAAGCTGGGTATTACCTCTCGACTCTTTGGTAGAAAGGAGTTTGTCGAAGATACTGTGGTAGTTAACGAACTCTTACATCAAAAAATAGATCTTGTGGTGCTTGCTGGCTTTTTGTGGCTCATTCCCGAAAGTTTGGTCAAAGCGTTTCCAAATAGAATTATCAATATCCACCCAGCACTCTTGCCTAAATATGGCGGCAAGGGCATGTACGGGCACTTTGTGCACGAAGCTGTGGTAGCAAATAAAGAAATAGAGTCGGGTATTACCATTCACTATGTAAACGAGCACTATGACGAAGGTAAAGTGATTTTTCAAGGCAAGTGTAGCCTTGAGCCTTCAGATTCTGCTGAAACTGTTGCACAGAAAATTCAGCGACTTGAAGCAGAGCATTTCCCAAGAGTGGTCGATGAAGTGCTTGCCTCCATTTAATATCTCAAAACGATACTTTACTCAGTCAATCGCCTAGATACCTAAGTCTAGGCGTCTTCGCAGTATGGATTACGTATATTCGTCTCATGAACAATGTGGCAATCAAAAGAATTTTCATCTTGTTATCATGCGTTTGGCTTAATCTGTCTGCGCAGTCGAACTCTAATGACGATGTAATTAATTATGTGGAAAAACATGGGGCCGACCTTGCCCCATCTTACAATCAGGTAGTCTGTACCGATTTTTTAATTAAGGTCTTAAAGAATTTTATTACGATAGACAAAAGGGATTATCAAAAGATTCAAATTATTACTTCTCTATCTATTAATGATCTGATCAAAGCAAAATCTGAAGTTCCTAATGGTGTCTGTTATGCGCTCAATAGCAGTGGCAAGGGCAAATACGTTACCTTACAAGAAGCCAAGGCTGGAGATTTTGTGCAATTTTGGAAAGGCTTTTTGGGCTTTTATACTTGGGGACACTGTGGCGTACTTGAGCACATAGATCATGAAAATCATAAAATCTATATGTATTCGTCCCATCCTCAAACTGATGGTTTTGGACTTCATGTCTTCGACCTACCAGATTATATAGTGTTTGCAAGGCTAAAATAATAAATGAACTTCATCGGTATAACTAGTTGCTTCTTGGTGTGTATTGTCTTTGCATACATTACTCGCCCACTTGGAAACTTTCCTTTTGCTATTTTCTCTTCAAAATAAGCAAGGAATCGCAAATGTTATCAATATTTTCTAAAAACGGCTATTTCAAGCCATCCACATGACAAACCCATATCTTAATAGTCTATAACACCAACACAGGCAGGCTCTTGCCTGAAAGTAATTCGTTACATTTTTCCCTCTCAAGTGTATATAAGAATATAGCACAGTATGAGCTCTTTAAAGAGTTTATTCTTTCATATGAAACCTACTACTGGGCTAAAGGAATTATAAACCCTGACATATTATCACTCTGTTTATATGGCACAACCTACAGCATTGCCCACTTGCACCAGTTGGCAATGCTTTTTTAATCTTATGGAGGGTTAGATTCCGTTCGCAAAAACTTATTGCGCTCTCAAAGGGTTATATCCAAGGTTTTTGGGATTAAGTGCCTTAAGCACTATTTCACAGGAAAGATTGTAAATTAAGTATTATAGTTTTATTTTCGAAATCGTATTGAATTTGTCATGGTATACAAACTAAAACTGATAAGCGCATCCGCAATTGCCATATTGTTGGCTTACGCATGTACCAAAAACGTGGTTACGGGAAGATCCCAATTGAACTTGATCCCTTCATCACAAATGCAGTCGATGAGCTATACACAGTATTCACAGTTTTTGTCTGAAAACAAAGCTAAGGTGGTGCAAAGTGGTCCGCAGGTTGATATGGTAAAAAATGTAGGGATAAGGATCAAGAATGCAGTAGAACAATACCTCCAGCAAAACAATAATGCCGATAAGCTAAATGGATTCGCGTGGGAGTTTCATGTGGTAGACGACCCTACGGTAAATGCTTGGTGTATGCCAGGAGGCAAGGTGGTTTTTTATACAGGCATACTGCCTATCTGCAAAGATGAGACCGGAGTAGCGGTAGTAATGGGCCATGAAGTTGCTCATGCAATAGCCAATCATGGTGGTGAAAGAATGAGCCAAGAGTTGGCACTACAAACGGGTATGATGGGCCTTCAAGTAGCACTTTCACAAAAACCGCAACAAACCCAACAGATCTTCATGCAAGCTGTAGGTTTAGGGGCACAGGTAGGTGTGATGTTGCCTTATTCTCGCTTGCATGAGAGCGAAGCCGATAAAATGGGGCTGATATTTATGGCCATGGCAGGATACGATCCAAATGCCGCTATTAGCTTTTGGCAGCGCATGAGCGCTACTGGTGGCAGCAAGCCCCCTCAAATACTATCGACCCATCCGTCTGATGCGAAGAGAATCAAAGACCTTCAAGCAGCACTGCCTGAAGCACTCAAATATTATAAAAAGTAGTACATAAATCAAGCAGTTATATGGCATCATTCGATATCGTATGTAAGGTAGATCCACAAGTTATAGACAACGTAGTAAATGTGGTTAAAAGAGAAATCGGCAACAGGTACGATTTCAGAGACTCGAAAACTGAAATCGAGTTTGACAAAAAGGCTAATATGATCAATATTACCACCTCAAATGAAATGCAGGTAACTGCCATTGAAGACGAGTTCATTAAAAGAGGTGTGAAACAAAACTTGGACACTTCATGCTTCGACTTTAGTAGCAAACATTACGCAAGTGGCACGGTCCTTAAGAAGGAGATTAAACTCAAGCAAGGAATCGACAAGGAGTCTTCTAAAAAGATCATGAAAGTAATCAAAGACAGTAATGCTAAGGTACAGGCATCTATCATGGACGATATGGTACGCGTTACTGGCAAGAAAATAGATGATCTCCAAGAAGTTATCGCGGCATTGCGCAAAACGAATTTAGACTTGCCACTCACGTTTACCAATATGAAAAGCTAAGTCTGTGACCAGATATAACAATCGTCAAGTCATGCACAACTTGACGATTGTTTATTTTGTTGACTTAGGATATCACCAATTTATATTATTCCTATTTTTATGTCTTATCCATTTTTGTTAGCGTTACATTCCTACACGCGGTGGTTGGTAGTAATTTCACTCCTTTGGACAATTCTTCTGAGTGCGAGAGCTTACTGGAACAAAGGTCCATTTGACAAAAAGGCCCAAATTACCCGTGTGGTGATGGTAAGTTTGATACACTTACAGGCGGTAATTGGCTTTTGTCTATATTTCGCAAGTCCAATTGTCAAGTACTTTATGAAAAACTTTACCGCAACCTTTGGCGATCTTAACATAAGTTTCTTCGGAATTATACATGTTCTACTGATGACGGTTGCTGTGGTAGTGGCCACCATAGGTACCGCTTTGGCAAAACGTGCAGAGGCAGACGCTGAAAAATTCAGGCTATTGTTGATCTATAGTATCGTAACTTTTGTGATTATTTTCATTGCTATCCCTTGGCCTTTCTCTCCGTTAGCACAAAGGGGTTGGTTTAGACCTTTTTAATAGCATTAATTATTTGATGACGGTAACTTCTTGGTATTTGGAGTTGATGTCTATTACATATAGCCCAGGCTTTATCTCCCCACCATCTAAGCGACCATCCCAATAGGTGGGTGCAGTCAAACGTCTTACAATAAGACCAGATTTGTCGTAGATCTTTACATCGCCAGTTCCTTCTATAAAAAAGCTGGCCTTGTTAGGGTCTTCACCAGTGGCCAGAATAATAGCCCGATCACAACCCGTGGTATTCTTAGGTACAGTCAAATTTATATTGTTTGAGCAACCCGCTCCGTTACTGATAGAGAATACATATTCGGTATTGATTAGATTTTCAAAACCCATATTGCCGGTTCCTGATACGATAGCTCCTGTCTGAGAAACTTTAAGTGCATAACTAAAGTTTCTATCGTCACTGCTGATACTCTGAGGATCGATGGTAAGGCTCCCTGCTTTACCACAGGCAATTTCTGTAGTGGTGTACTTTAACGCTCTTAAATCAATGCATGAAACTACCTCTACTTGCATAGGGGTCGTTTTAAGAACAAGACTTGGCAATCCGCTGTTTTTGATGACACATGTATATAGCCCAGCATTGCTTGCTTTCATTTGAGTGATCTCAAATAGGTCTGAGGTGGTTTGAGAAATAAGTATACCATCCTTATACCATTCATAGACATTGTTGCTTACACTTTTATCTATACCTACTTGCCATTGAAAAAGCTCTCCTTCTTTTAAAGACTTAAAACTTGGTGCCAATACATCCTTTTGAGGAGTATATACTATAGCATTTGCATAACTAAGACTTGTGAGCGGCAAAATATCCTCAAAGGTGAGTCTATTCCCTTGTAGCTGTAGCTTTTTGAGATTTGTGAACATAGAAAGGTCTGGTAGCGTGGCCAATTCATTGGTATCAAGGAGTAATTCTTGTAGTGTTGATTGTGAACCTGTAAGCTTAGGGAATATGGATATCTTATTATTCTTAGCATGTACTAACTCCAAGGCAGATAAGGTACTCAAATTGCTCAAAGAGTCTAATAAGTTGTCTTGGCACTTAATGGTTTTAAGCAAGAGCAACCGACTAAAATCTGGTATTGACTTGATTTTATTATTATTAAAATCAAGCTCTTTGAGATTCGTCATGAGAGACATGTCGGGTAAGTGATTAATCTGGTTTACCCAAAAACCAAGCGACTCAAGACTCTTTAAACCGTTGAGCTCCCCAGGGTTTTTAAAGAGATTATCACCTGCAACAATGGTTTTTAGATTATTAAGATTGTTAAGTCCAGTTAAGGTGTCCAATTTGTTACTATGGCATTCTAAAAGCTGAAGATTTTGTAAGGAAGATAAATCTGGCAAATGTGCAATTTTATTACAGTAGATAATTAAATTTTCAAGATTGACAAGTTTATCTAAACCTTTAATCTCCGTAACTTGATTGAAATCGCACTGTAGAGTCTTAAGTTTCGTATTGTTGCTAAAATCTGGCAATGTTTTGAGCTGATTGTAGGAGCAACGGAAATACACAAGATTTACGAGTTTGTCAAATGAAGGTAAGGATACAAGGGCATTATTGTGACAATGTAACTCTTCTAAAGCACTCAAATTTTCGATCCCAGATAAATCGACAATGTTGTTGTCTGTACACTGAAGGTACTTTAAGTTTTTAAATTTCTCTATACCACTTAAAGAACTTATATTGAATTTGGAGCAATTGAAAGCACCTACATATTTCACCGCCATGGTATCAATGAGCTTGCCTTCTGGCGTAAAATAAGACGGAACTATGATCTTCAGATAGTTCCTAAAGTTACTATCTGGCACATCAGTGACTTGAGCCAGACTTTGGCACACCAACCATGTATGTAGCGCTATGAAAAGAAACTTATTCATCAATACACCACGCTTACAGAGCCTTTTTCACTTGTTGAATTTTCATACTGAATTCTATAAATATATACGCCAGGGCTGATCTGCTCGCCTTGAGGGCTTGTGCCATTCCAGTTCAAGGTTTCAAATTTGTTAAAATTTGCTCTATAAACCAAAATCCCCCTATTGTTGTAGATCTCCACTGTGCCTGCATGTTCTTTTTGATTTGGGATTTCCCATGATTCTCTTGAAGGATTGAACACATGACTTTGGGCGTCTTTTGCGTCACAAGTAGTCTCTGTAAGTGATACATTCGCAATCACATCAGAAATACAATCATGTGCATCTTTTATCAAGATTTTGTAGTGGCCACTGTTTAAATCTTTGAATTCCGAATCGGTGGCAAAACCTTTGGCATTGTCTATAGAAAAAGTGTATGGTTTGGTTCCTCCAGAAATCTCTTCTATCGTGATTTGACCGTTATTTTGCCCAACACAAGGGTTTTCAAAAGTATAATTGGCCTTAATCTTTACTTGTTTGCAATCAACCAGACTATGAGTTACCGTTTTTTCAGGAATCGGCACTCTTTCAGGATTTGGGTCAGGACTTGTTAGCAAACTGTGCTTTGCTGTTTCTTGCTCAGGATGGGCTGCTACTGGCTTTTCCTGTGACTCACTAGGCTTATCTGCCATTGCTGGTACCCCTTGAGGTTCTTTCATAGTATTCGTAACAACCGTTTGGGTGGGTTTTACATCTGATGATATCTCTAAGACTGTTTTCGAAGGGGAATCCACTATAATTTCAGAACTTGTTGTGAGTGTCGTCTTGGTATGGTTTGATTTCTCTTTAGAGTAGAAGAAAATTCCTGTAGAGACCAGTGCAGCAAGCAAGGCCACAAGTACGGTATATTTCACAACCTTCTTTTTGAATTGAGCCTGTTGGTCCACTTTGTGTATGGTTTCACTCAGTTGCGATAGCCTATTGAGTACTACGGCATCTTTAAGAACCTTTTGGTAAGCGATTTCTTGAGATAATTCCCCCAAGTCCATATCTTCTACTTTAGGAAGATCGGCCTGAGGATCACCTTTCAGGTAATCGTCTATAAAATCATATAATTCTTGTTCGTCTTTCAATTTCGTAGTTGTTCAAATATATATCTATCGGTCTTTATCTTTTCTGTAAGGGCTTTTCTGCATCTGTGTGCTTTTACTTTTGCTGCACTTTCGCTTTCGAAACCCATTTTCACGGCAATCTCTCGATACGAGAGTTCATTATACATGAAGAGCGTAAGCACCTCCACACATTTGTCACCTAAATCACTCAGCAACTTCTTCACCAATGTGAGCTTTTCCTTAGAGATCAACTGCTCTAGTACAGTCTCATCAAACTCTTCTTTTTCAGAAAACTCCGACCATTTTGCAAAATGAGTCTTTTTTTTTGCTTGGTTGATCCACAAGTTCCTACAAATGGTGTATACAAATCCATAAACCTTGTATTTGTCGGCATCGTATTTTCCCGCCATGACCAACTTGAAAAAGACCAACATTGCATCATGGAAAATATCTAGAGCATCTTCATTATTACCAGCATTAGCAACTATAAATCTCTTAACATTGGGCAACACGTTGTCATAAATGGACTTTACGACCATTTGATCCCGCCCTTCCCTTATAGCTGTTATTATTTCGGAATCGCTAATACTCATTATTTATTGTCAATACAACGTTTGGGCGCTTAAGTTACATTAAATGTATAAAATTTATATATTAAAAGTTTTTTTTGTGTAATGTTGTGTTAGGAATAGATTAAATTGAAAGAACTGCTGACATATATCATGATCTGGGTTTTATACGCAACCCATGCGAGTATTTATGCCCAGTACAGTCAGTATCCAGCACATCAAAGTCAAGTTTTCAATGTGATCAGAACCTATAACCCAGCCATGAGTAATATAGATGGGCATACAGAGGTACAATTGAACTACCAAAGATATTTAGGCGCATTTGACAAGGTCAACAACAAGCTATTCTTTGCCAATTTCAATCTAAGTCCCAAAGACAGCGCAGGCTCCAAGCATAATCTAGGGCTCAAGTTTAGTGGTGAGGATGAAGGTGAATATATTACCAGAAACAGGTTTTATGTAAGTTATGGTTGGCACTTACGCGTTACCCAGAACTATTGGCTAGGTGCTGGGGCATACCTAGGTCTGGCAGGCTATACCTACAGTGGTACCAGTGGCAACACGCAAGGTTTTGCGTCGGCACCAGACGGAGACTTTGGTTTGGTTTTTTACAGACCAGAATACATCGTTTTGGGATTCTCGGTAAATCAAGCCTTTAATACTACGGTACAACCCAAAGATTTGTCCTTTCGGTGGAAGCGATTCTACAACCTATATATACAAAAGCACTTTATCTGGAATCAGCAATGGAGTACTAGCTTGTATGGCCAAGAAAACATACGAACAGATACCTACAATACTACAGATATAGGCGCATACATGTCTTATAGGGGGCAACTGCTCATGGGTGGCAACCTTACCACTGCGACGAAGTTTTCTGTAATGGCTGGTTTTCAAAATATTCCGCTCAAGTGGGGTGATTTTGCATTAATATTCAACTACAATTTTCCTTTCATTAACCAACGAAGAACTAATATTCAGTCCTTTGAGCTCAGCCTGAAGTATCTATTCAAACTCAAAAAGGGACTTTATACTGACTTATAAACCTGAAGCTCCAATATCTTCCTAAAATATTTATAAAATTTCTATAAATAGTGTAACATTTTAATTTTTCGCATGTATTCACTTAGAACATACATTAAACATCCAAATTCAAAACACACGTTATATGCAGACAAATATATACTTCTTACGTTTCAAAAATATACTCTTTAGTTCTCCTATTCTATTATTATTCTTAAGTACTTTTTATGCTCAATCACAGACCTATAAGTGGGGCAATGTGCTCATTGGCGGTGGAGGTTTTGTGGATGGGATAGTAACCAGTACAAAAGAGCAAAACTTGATGTATTGCCGTACAGATGTGGGCGGTGCATACAGATGGAATGCTACTAGCAGTACATGGACTCCTTTAACGGATTGGGTTTCTGAAAATGAAACGGGATATCTGGGTGTAGAATCCATAGCTATTGACCCACAAACACCGAGCAAGTTCTATATGTTGGTAGGAACTTCTTATTTTAATGGGGGAAAAACTGCCATTTTACGATCTAGCGACTATGGCAATACTTTTGCACTTACAGATGTGAGTTCGCAATTCAAAGCACATGGCAATGGTATGGGCCGTCAGAATGGGGAAAAACTTGTAGTAGATCCTAATAACGGCGCTATCCTACTCTGTGGTACTAGGGCTAATGGTCTGTTCAAAAGTACGAACTCAGGTGCAAGCTGGTCTAGACTAACTGGACTGAATGTAACTACTACATCCAATGCCAATGGAATTAGTTTTGTGCTTTATGACCCTACGACTGGCACTACTGGAAACGCTACCCAAAGGATATTTGTTGGAGTGTCACAAACGGGTACCAATTTCTACATGAGTAGCGACGGAGGAAGCACTTTTACTGCGGTTTCTAACGCTCCTACTTCATATATGCCACAAAGGGCTACGCTTGCCAGTGATGGAAACCTCTTTATTGCTTATGCTGATAAAGAAGGCCCTTATAATCCGGCTACTGGACAACTCTGGAAATACAATATTGCTAACAAAACGTGGACGAATGTTACCCCATCTGGTGTTACTACTGGCTTTGGTGGTATCAGTGTGGACCCTAACAACGCGAAGAGACTCATTACGTCTTCTATAAATGTTTACTCCTCTCAGTACAAGGATGCCAGCAACGCCACAGTATATGGAGACCGCTTTTACCTAAGTACCGATGGGGGAAGCTCTTGGAGAGACTTGGTAGGTAGTAACTCTATTACCTTGGACCCCAATGGATGTACTTGGATCTCTGGACAATCTATCCACTGGGCAGGATGTATTGAGTTTAATCCATTTAACAGCAAAGAAGCTTGGGTGGTCTCAGGAAACGGTATATTTTCTTGTAGCGATGTTGATGCTACTAAGACAACTTGGAAATTCAACGCAAAAGGCATAGAAGAATCAGTTCCTTTGGACATAGTAAGTATTACCGGAGGGCCTTTGGTTTCGGTCATTGGCGATTTCGATGGTTTTAAACATACAGACATCACCCAGTTTCCTCCAGTACATACACCAAGAATGGGTACGACTACTGGCCTAGCTTGCGCAGCGCTAAGCACTAATACCTTGGTACGGGTTGGCGAGAAAATGTACTACACGACCAATCAAGGAACCAGCTGGACCCAAACATCTGCCATTAGTGGCACCAAAGGCAGGGTTGCGCTTTCAGCCAATGGCACGGTGATACTCCACTGTCCGGATGCCTCAGGAACAACCTACAGATCTACCAACAATGGTGGCTCATGGAGTACGGTAAATGGATTAAGCATAACAGGTGCAGTGCCTGTTGCAGACATGGTAAACACCAATAAATTCTATGCATACAATAGTTCTGGAGGCAATATGCTGGTGAGTACCGATGCTGGAGCAAACTTCTCAAGTGCTGGTTCGCCTGGTACAGGGGGCTCTATGAACATTAGAACTGTTCCAGGTAAGGAAGGGCACATCTGGGTGGCATTATATAGCGGCGGACTAACGCGCTCTACAAACTCAGGAACTTCATTTACCAAAATTTCAAACGTAACTACTTGTAGTGCGGTCGGTTTGGGTAAGGCTGCCATAGGCGCCAGTTATCATACTATTTACATCTGGGGAACAGTTGGCGGCGTGCTAGGCATACACCGATCTACCGATGAAGGTGCTACTTGGACAAGAATCAATGATGACGCCCATGAATATGGTGGCCCTGGCAATGGCCAGTTTGTGATCGGAGACATGAATACTTATGGTCGTGTGTATATGAGTTCCGTTGGCCGTGGTATCGTACTTGGGGATTTACAGACAAGTACCAATGCATCACCTACTGTAAGCATAACCGCACCAAGTAACAACATTAGTGTTTGTTCTGGTACTGCCATTACCTTAACAGCTAATGCTGCTGACGGCGATGGCAGTATTTCCAAAGTAGAATTTTACGATGGCAGTACTTTGTTGACGACCATTACTACCAGTAGCTATACCTACTCATGGACTAATGCCTCGGTGGGCGCACATACCATTACCGCCAAAGCTTACGACAATGCCAACGCGGTTGCTACTTCAAGTGCGATTACAGTTACTGTAAATGCCCTGCCGACAGCAAGCATTACAGCAGTTGGGGCGACTACCTTTTGCGATGGGGGCAGAGTAGTCCTTACAGCCAGTACGGGCAGTTCCTATATTTGGAAAAACGGTACTACTCAAGTAGGTACCAGCAGTAGCTACACCGCTACGAGCAGTGGTAGCTTTACAGTAGAGGTGACTAATAGTAATACTTGTAAAGCTACCTCAGCAGTAACTCCCGTAACTGTAAGTCCTGTACCAGTGGTGACCATTACCTCACCTACAAGTAATTCCTTTTCGGGTCCAGCCTCTGTTACCTTCACTGCAAACGTGGTGGGTACAGGTATTAGCAAAGTACAGTTCTACAATAACAATCAACTGATCATTGAGGACAATTCAAGTCCATATACTACTACCATAAGTAACCTAGCTGCAGGCGATTATACCTTGAAGGCCATCGCCGTCACACAAAGTAACTGTAGCGATACAGCAAATATGACCATAGGTGTGATCACTGGCATTCACGATCAAATGATGGGAAGCGAACTTTCCATATATCCGAATCCTTTTGACCACACTACTAAAATAGAGTTGAAGGGTAGTTTTAACTATGTTCTTTACAATGCAATAGGTGTAGCCATGGATCATGGCAGTGCCACTGACATGACCACCTTGGGCGCTGAGCTCCCTAAAGGTATTTATCTGTTGAAAATATCGCATGCTGGGGGCAGCAAGTTGCTTAGAATTACAAAAGACTAGAAAATAATTCATTCATAACACTGTAAGAGCGGTCTAAGATCTCCTAGGCCGCTCTTTTGGTTTTATTTGGTTTCTCCAGAAACCATTCATTTAAAACTTATGATTCTACCTAGTAGGTATGGTATCTTATTCGAGACACAACTAGGCATTTGTCATTACGATGTAGGCAGGTTAGTGACAAACTTGGGCATTTAACATTGCAAAGTATGCCACTGAGTTCTGCATTAGGGTATTTTACATGACAAAGTATACGATTGAGTTGTATATTAAGGTATTTGACGTTACTATGTATGCGATTGAGTTCCACATCAAGGCATTTGACATTGCTATGTATGCAATTGAGTTCTGCATTATGATATTTTACATGGCAAAGTAGGCGACTAAGTTCTATATTAAGACATTTGCCTGTGCTATGTATGTAAGTGATCATATTTGGCATTTCTATCTAAAAGATCCTCATTTCTATATATTAAGAAAAATCACTAATTTTGGAATTTATAGTAAACGGAGATTAATTTAGATAATTTAAAGATTTATGATTAGAGGTATGAGGAGTATAATCATGGTGCTAGCGTTCGCATTGCTATGGTCTATGGGCTATGCACAGAGTGGCGACTATCAAGCGCCCAAAGCAGCTACCGCACCCACAATAGATGGGATAGGCAATGATGCCTGTTGGACTGGTGCCAACTGGTATGTCGTGGATCAATTATGGTTGGGTGCAGCACCAAATGCTGCAGACTTCTCTGGAAAATTCAAAATATCTTGGGATGCAAACAAATTGTATGTGTTAGGAGAAATCACTGATGATGTGTTGAATGACAACTATGCCGATCCGCTCTCTAATTATTGGGAGGACGATACTTGGGAGATTTTTCTGGATGAAGACAGATCAGGAGGCGATCATCAAAACAATTACAATGCTTTTGCCTACCATATCTCTAAGTTTTATGATGCAGTAGATATTGGTACAGATGGTAATCCGAAATTGGTAAACTCGAACCTTACGGTGAAGAGAACAGCTGTAGGCAATGTATATACTTGGGAAGCGGCTTTTGATGTGTATACTGATAAATTTGTATACGGAGCAGCAAATAATCCTAAGGCTGTTTTAGCTGAAGGTAAAGTAATGGGTTTTGCAATGGCCTATTGTGATAATGACGGAGGTACTTCCAGAGAAAGCTTCATCGGTTCAGAAGTGATCGCAGGCACTGATAAAAACCAAGCCTATAAGAATGCCTCATACTTTGGTAAGCTTACATTGGTAAATACCACCACTCAGGTAAATAATATATTTACTAATGTATTGGTTGCTAACGGACTTACCAACCCTACAGCAATGGTATGTGTGCCCGATGGCAGAATTTTGGTTTGCGAACAAACAGGTAAACTAAGAGTGATTAAAAACGGTGCTTTACTACCCACCGCTGCAGTATCTCTCACTGTAGATTTGACCAGCGATGGTACTTATACAGAAAGAGGCTTGTTGGGGATCACACTAGATCCGAACTTCGCTACCAACGGTTATGTCTACTTGTACTACACTACCGCTTCAGGTGGTAAGCATAATAGAGTGAGCAGGTTTATGCTTATGGGCGATGTGGTCATGAGCGGTGATGAAACCATTATTTTAGAACTTGATCCTCTTTCTTCGGCCATCAACCATAACGGGGGGGCCATGAATTTCGGTAAGGATGGAAAACTGTACATTGCCGTGGGTGATAATCACACTTCGGCCAATGCCCAAAATCTTGATACCTACCATGGCAAAATCTTAAGAGTAAACCCTGATGGTTCAGCACCTACTGATAATCCATTTTACAGCCCAACAGCTACAGAGCAAAGAAAAAGGGTTTGGGCATATGGTGTGCGTAACCCATTTACCTTTGATGTACACCCGACCACAGGTCAGCTTTTGATCAATGACGTCGGGCAAGATATGTGGGAAGAAATAGATGATGCAACTGCAGGTGGTAAAAACTACGGTTGGCCTACTGCGGAAGGTATGTCTACGAATACGGCTTTTGCAAACCCATTATATACTTATGTGCATAGCACTACGGATACTACAGGCTGTGCCATTACAGGAGGTTGCTTTTTTGCACCTACCACTACCAATTATCCATCCAAGTATAAAAACAAGTATTTCTTCATGGATTATTGTAGCAACTGGATGAACTATATAGATCCCAGCACTGGCAAAATGTCTAAATTTTACAAAGGCCTAGCAGGTTCTCCTGTGGTAGTAGACGTGGCAAGCGACGGTAATTTGTATTACCTGAGCAGAGATAATTCCTCCATATACAAAATTGTTTTTTCTGGGACCGCAGAGCCTGAAATCGTAACACAGCCTTTGACACAAACGGTATTTGAAACACAGCCGCTTACTTTAACAGTAGTAGCTACAGGGTCTGAGCCCTTCACTTACCAATGGAAGAAAAGCGGGGTTAATATTCCTAATGCAACATCTGCAAGTTTCACAATTAGCGCCACTACGCAAAGCGATTCCGGAAGCTATACTGTTTCTGTAACTAATGCGGCTGGTTCTGTATTGAGTAATATTGCCAAGATCACCATTGGTCCCAAAAACACTCAGCCGGTAGCGTCCATCACCTCGCCAAGCAACGGTACCTTGTACAAAGCTGGTGATACTTTTACCTTTTCAGGTGCGGGTACAGATGCAGAAGATGGTACTTTGCCAGCAACTACCTTTACTTGGTACTTGGATTTCCACCACAATACCCATACACACGATGGCCCAGCTATATTGACAGGTCAGAGTTCAGGATCCATCACCATTCCTACCATTGGAGAAACTAGCGATACGGTATGGTATGTGTTGAAACTTATTGTTGCAGATTCCAAAGGGCTAAAAGATACTGCTACCATAGAGTTGCGTCCACTAAAGTCTACTTTGACTTTTCAGACACAACCTACAGGTCTTAAGATCAGTGTGGATGATCAGATATATACAGGTCCAAGGAGCATTTTATCTGTGCAAAATCTACAAAGACGTCTGAAGCCAATTTCTCCTCAGATGCTCAACAATGTGAACTACAAGTTTGATAGCTGGTCACAAGGCGGTCCTGATGACCAGATCATTTCTACCCCTACCAGCAACACTACATATACTGCCATATATGTGCCGTTTACTCCAGACAGTTCCCTATTCACCACTGTGGCTGATGCCTACGTGCAAGATGGCAAACTTACCGCTGCCGATTCTACCGTTGCCTTTGGTGCGACGAATCCGACACAATTGGTTTCAAAGATCTACAATTTAGGACCCAACAGAAGAGTTTTGGTACGATTCGACATCTCTGGTTATACCTCTGAAATCAGTTCTGCAAAACTTAAGCTCTTTGGGGGCATAGAGCCTACAGAGTTTACGACTGGTAGCAAGATTCAAGTGGCAGTGTATACATCCACAAATACAACTTGGAATGAAAACACCGTGACTTGGAAAACCAGACCTGTAGCAAGTGCTACTTTCCTAGATACGCTTTCTGTTACCAATAACGGTACTACAGGCAAGGACTATTTCTTTGATGTGACTTCATACATCAAACAGGCACAAGCGGCCAACCAGACCTTGGTTACTTTTGTGTTGATCAATACCAGGGACTTGTTCCCTAGGGTTATTTTCCATTCCAAAGAGAACAGCTCTGGCAAAGCGCCACAGCTACTTTTGATAAAGAAACCCATACTCTCTGACATTGAAGAAGTATCTGGTACTGAAGAGGTCTTGGTATATCCAAATCCATCAAGTACAGGTTTCCATATCGTAGCACCTAGTGCAGATACCCAAATTGAAGGTATCGTGATCAGAAACCTTATGGGTGCGGTAGTAGAAACACATAGTGTTTTGGCCAAGAAGGAGTCAATCGTTGGTACTCAGCTTGCAAAAGGTGTCTATATTTTAGAGTTTAAACAAAACGGTAAAGCACAACGTCTGAAAATCGTTAAAGAATAAGGCTTTCAGGCTTTTTAAGAAAAGGGGATTTGGTAACATACTGAATCCCCTTTTTTATGAGGTAAATTATACTGTTTTTTCTAAATGGAATTTAGTAGTAATATTGAGAATGATTTGTGGCAGGCATGTTTGTACTATTGGAGTTTATTTTTGTATGAGAGAAATCAGATAGATAACAGGAGCACTGATTACAAGGTATTAGAATTGGGTGAATTTACTCCTTAAATGCTTTATTATGTATTATATTATTGACGAAGCTGTAGCTACTAGCGAAACAGGTGCCAATTTCCCTCAATCAGAAGAAATGTTAGAACCGTATGATTATGACTCACCATTGAGTGTTAGTAATATTTCTTACTATAAGGGAACGCGAATTCCATTTGTACCAAATTTTGATTCTATTAAAATAAAGTCAAGATCTAAACTCACTGATGTAATAAGTGTAACAGCTGGATCTTCTACATCTGATATGTTGATCAGCAAAAGATTTAAAGAATTATTATTACAATACAACTTAGTCGAATGTCAATTTTTTGATGTCAAATTAAATCATAAAAATACGGTTATTGAAGGTTATGAATGGTTACATCTAGTTTCAGATATGAGGACTTTAGTAGATTTTGAGAAATCAAGGTTTGCTATACCTATGCAACATATCACTGATGATATGTTAGTATTTAGAAACTATGAAACTTATATACAATTTTGTCTAGAACATGATCCGAAATCATATTTAAGATCGAAGGAAATTTATTTTATTAATGAAAGTAAATTTGATCTATTTTACATTTCTAAATTTGATCAAAATATTTACATTTCAAAACTTTTAAGGGACGTAATTTTAGAAA
>CAMFLX010000031.1 GCA_945957555.1 uncultured Cytophagales bacterium | reverse complement strand
CTGTGCCTCCAGTACTGAGTTGGTAGGTATAATCAAATGGCGGTGTACCCGTAAAATCAATCTTAATAGAACTAGATCCACCTGCACAAATCTGCGAATTACTCGAAATTGTAGCCGTTGGCAAGGGTTGTAAAGTCACCACCACCGTACCACTTCCTGTACCAGTACAATTATTTGCATCCTTTACCGAATTAGCCACTACCGTGAAAGTAGAAGTCGTAGCCACAGTGACAGGGAAGTAAATGACATTAGTTGGAGAGTTTACATTATAAATCGTATTGTTTTGATCCTTGAGTTGGGCCGTAAAAGGTGCAGTGCCAGTAAAGGTAATTTTCACTTTACCAGAATTGCCTTGGCAGACTGTAGTATCATTACTGATCGTTGCAGTAGGTAAAGGATTCACCGTAATGGTCTTCCTCGTGGTATCAGAAATACAACCAGAAGACTCATTGATCACCAAAGAAACTTGTTTTGAACCCGAACTTGCCCATGAAATATTATGTGTACCTGCTCCCGCCACCACCGCAGGTGTACCACCGCCAAAGTTCCAAGTATAAGTGGCCGTTGGGGAATTTACGCTTGCTAAGATCGGTGTGCTCGTTCCTTGACAAACGCTCGACCCAAGCGTAAAATTACTACTAGGTTTCGTAACCACTGTGACTACAGCACTGCCAGAAACCGTTCCTGGGCAAGCACCTACATCGGTAACACTCACCAAGCTGTAGGTCTTTGTACTTGCGGGGCTTACATTCACCGTAAAAGGACTCACATTAGTGCTTGTGGAAACATTGGTGGTACCATCCGTATAGGTAAAGTTCCAAGGTCCTGTACCTGTAAAGTTAAAAGTCAAAGGAGCATTATTACCTGTACAGATCCCTTGCGTTCCTGAAATCGTAGCCGTAGCCGCAGGTTTCACCACTACAGAATTGGTGATCAATGCAGTGGTACATGAGTAATCGGTTACTGTTAAGGTAACATTTTTAGTCCCTCCAGTATTCCACTGCAAGGTATAAGGCCCCTTGCCTGAGCCCGTTGTAGTACTAGGGCTGTCAAAATTCCAATTGTACACTGCCGAAGCACTCCCATTACCCGTATAAGTCACAGCTACGTTCGTATTCGGACACACAGGACTTGGCAATGCCGTAAAGGTAGCTGTAGGCTGCGGCATAATCGTCACATTTTGAGTTGCCGTATTCGCACAAGTTGTTGATGGGTCAGTATAAGAATACGTAATGGTCCTCGTAACCGAAGGCGCAGCAAAACCTGCTTTTGTGGGATCAAATTGAGTACCCGTAATCGCCGCCGCTGGCGTAGTACTAAAGGTACCTCCCGCAGGTGTCGCCACTAAAGTGACTGGACTTGCTGTTTCACAAAAAGGGCCTCCAGGAGAAGTGAAATTGATGACAGGAAGGGGGTTAACTGTTACCTTTACACTTGAAGGTGATAAAGTTCCTGAGGGACAGTTCGCATCAGAAACAGAAACCATTGAGTAGGTCGTTGTAGATGCTGGACTTATTGGAATACTTACAGTCGTAGAATTTGTTGTGGCAGAAATATTGGATACACCGTTATTATAGGTATAATTCCAGGGCTTAGTACCATTAAAACCAATAAGCAAAGTAGTACTTTGCCCCGCACAAATTGACGTCTTAAATGCTGTAATACCAGCATTGGGAGGTGTAATTAGTCCAATCGTAACACTACTATCTTTGTTAGTGCAACCATTGGCACCAAGTACTGTATAGTATATTTTAACAGAACTTGGAAGCCCCACAGTAGCAGGATTGAATGTATTTCCTGAAACTCCCAACCCCGAAAATGTACCTCCAGCCGGAGTTGCATTTAAAGTAACAGGGGCTCCATTTTTACACTGATTAGGAACTGAAGTTACTGTTATTACGGGTTTAGCTTGTACTGTTATAGTTTTACTATCTGTACCAAAACAGCCATTCAAGTCCGTATATTTATAAGTAATGGTCTTTACACCTGCCCCACCTGCATTTGCAGGATTAAACGTAGAGCCAGAAACACCCGAGCCAGAAAACACTCCTGTGCCAGGAGAAATTGGGGAACCCGTCAGTGTTATTGGAGTCCCATTCTCACATATAGTAGCAGGTAAAGGATCAAGGGTTGCAGTTGGAGAAGGATCTACTGTGATAGTTACCGGACTTCCCGTAACGGTTCCTGTACAAGCAAACGAGGAAACTGAAGTCAATGTATAAGTGGTGTTACTATTAACAACAACACTTAAATTCAGGGGAGAAGTATTGGCTGTACCCGAAAATGTAGTGGTACCATCAGAATAAGAATAATCCCAAGGAGCAGTTCCTACAAATGTTATTGTCAATTGTGCATTGGTACCCGAACAAATTTTGTTTTGTATTGCAGAAAGAGATGCTGAAGGCTTTGGCCTCACTTGCAAATCATGCTTCACACTGTCCTTACAACCACTTTTGGTAACCGTTAATGTTATAGTATTTGGACTTGCACCTGTAGAAGAATTATAATTTACGTTAAATGGTCCTTGATTATTGTTTTTAAATGCAGGAGAACCATTTGGCATTTTCCAATCATAACTATCAACTCCCGAAGTGGGTGCATCTGCTACCAAACTCAAAGGATCGTTTTGACAAATACCAACGGGTATTGTAAATGAAGGATTGGGCACATCTATAACCGTAGGTGTGATCGATACTGTATCACTGTAACAAGTTTTACTCTGATTCCCTAAATGACTGGCAACAACTTTATAAGTACCTGCATTAATAGCTTGTGCATTATTAATCACAGGATTCTGAACGGCGGAGATAAACGAATTAGGACCAATCCATGAATAGCCCGCACCTGATTCACTTTGGGAAAACAATTTTAGTTGAGCACCTTCGCATACTGTAATATTTTGATTCAAGGCGCCCACGCCAACTTGGGGTTCTTGAACATCATAGCCACTTCCAACATTTACACCAGTTGCTTCAGCATTCATAGTAGGTCCCGTAGGGAATACAGTAATTGAAGAAATTGCCCCTGGCAAGTTAAGGAATTCTATACTATCAGATGTAGCTGTTAATGTAGTGTAATGCGTGACCGTATCTAAAACCGGAACCGCAAGAGGATTAAGTCTATAATAAACAAATTTAGAATAACCGGCCGGGAACTTTAAAAACACCTTTGCTTTACCATCCTTGGCACCTTTACAACTTTCCGCGGTGGTCTGCGAAGTAATCGTAATCTGAGCCCTGGTAGCCAAGGAAACAACACAAAATATAACAAGAAGGTATAATTTCTTCATTTTTAAATAAAACAACTGTATTTAGCCAGTTATATTCCATAGCAATTACGAAAAATATGCGTTTAGGTTTCTTTACAGACAATTATATGGTCATTTAAAAAATCTAATACCAATATTTCGGGACCGCCAACCACAAATCTATAAAATACAAGAGTCAAAGCCAAGTCGCTGGAGCATTAAATCAAATATTTCACTGGTTTTTGCTTCAATCAAAACAGAACCACCCGTAAAGGGATGTGCAAATGTGACAGATCTTGCATGTAAAAGCATGTTCGACATCTGAAATTGCTCCAAAAAGAGCTTATTTTGCTTATTACAGCCATAGGGTCTATCGCCTATGATCGGGTGCAGGATGTGCGCAAAATGCCGCCTGAGTTGGTGCATCCTGCCAGTAAGAGGCTTTGCCTCCACCAGAGAGTACCGAGAGGTACTATGTTTTCCAAAAACCAACGGAATTTCTGTATGTTGTAAGGTTTTGTACTGAGTTATCGCTTCCTTGCTATTGCCGCGCTCATTTTTCAAGGGGTAATCTATGGTATCCGCCTCAGGCGTATAGCCTCTCACTATAGTTAAATACTTCTTTTCAAAACCTCGCAGCTCCATCATCTTTTTAAAGGCCACTTCGCTCTCTTCGCTCAAGGCAAACAGCAACACTCCCGAAGTCTTCCTGTCTAGCCTATGGATGGGATAGACCTTGCGCCCCAACTGATCTCTGAGCAACTGTAAGGCAAAGACTTCCACATCTGCCGCAATGCTACTTCTGTGCACCAGCAAGCCATGCGGTTTATTGATGGCCACCAAATACGCATCTTGATATACAATCTCTAGCATCAAATCCCGAATAAAGCTACCGAGTTCTGAGTAGTCACGGCAGCAACTTCCTCTACGGATATGTTTTTGATCTCAGCGATCTTCTGTGCCACCAAAGGAATATAAGAAGACTCATTTTGTTTCCCCCTATAAGGCACAGGTGTTAAATAAGGTGCATCCGTCTCCAAGATCAGGTGCTCCAAACCGATCTCAGCCAGCACGAGATTGAGTCCTGAGTTCTTATAGGTCACCGTCCCCCCTATCCCCAGTTTAAATCCTAAATGGATCGCCGTTTGTGCATCTTGCACCGAGCCCCCAAAACAATGAAAGACTCCTTTAAACTTCGCATTCTTAAACGTTTTCAAGCAGCGGATCGCTTCATAAAATGCGTTTCTCGTATGGATGATGATCGGCTTGTCCCGCTCCAAAGCCCAGCCTACCTGTTTGATAAACACCAGGTCCTGTTGCTCCTTAAAAGTCGTATCATGGTACAAGTCGATCCCGATCTCCCCTATGGCACAAAACTTTCTTTTGTTGAGCCAGCCCTCTACAATGTCCAGCTCCTCTTGGTAATTCTCCTTTACATAACAAGGATGTAAGCCTATAGTGGCAAAGCAATGCTCAGGATACTGAGCCTCGCAGTCTAGCATATCCGCTATAGACGAACTGTCCACATTAGGCATTACGATCTTATGAACCCCATTGGCTTTAGCCCTAAAAAGTACATCCTGGAGCTGGCTTTTTAACTCCGATTGGTAGATATGTGCGTGCGAATCGATAAATTCCATGCCGCAAAGGTAACTTTTTTAGAGAAAAGAGGAAAGACCAAAGAGCAAAGACTTCACACAGACCTCAATCATGTCGAATGTTCCTAAGCCATTCAGGAACAGTAAATATGTATTCAATAAGCTTCCTAAAGGAGCCTCAATAACAACAGATGTTCTACAAAAAGGTCTGCTAATGCAGACCCTACAGATTATATGGTTAATAAACAGTAAGACCTATCAAAAAATAATATTGATCCCTTGACCAGTATTCAGTCCTGGGGTTAAATCAATCCCACTACTATTGTTTACCTTTACTTCACAAGTATTCGGACTACTGCTACCTTCATTTTCTGCAATCACCACCAACTGGTTACTTCCCGAATTAACCGTTACAGTAAAATTCTGAAAAGATCCAGTAAGGGTCAAATTACTTACAACTACATTACCATTTAAATAAACGGAAATAATATCCCCATCAATACTAGAATAATCTCTAAAGCCCAAAGTAACAGTACTACTATTAACATGTACATCTTGAACCACCTGATAACTACCATTAGAAGAACTTGTAACACAGCTCAAAGGAACCGTCAAAGTAAAAAACTTAGATACATCCTTGAGCTCGTTTTCCAAACTCAGATCTATTTTAATAGTTGACAAATTATCCGCATCATCTGTTGTCGCAAGTGTATACTTAAATGCTATTTCAATATAAGAACTCGTCAGAGTAACCTCAGGATCTGTATATTTATAATCGCTCTTGTAAGAAACTCCCGAAATTTCCGTCCCATCACTTCTTAAAAAAGCAGCCTTGATCTTGAAAAACTCCAAACATGGTTGCTTATTGTTGTGATCTACCTTAATTCTTATGGTATTTTGCAAATAAGATTGTTTTTTGCCGTTATCACATGGAGGCTTTTCAAGTGAATATACAGCGTTCTTTAAGACCAAATTTTTACACTCCGTTTGTTGAAAATCAATCTTTACTTTCTTACTTTGGCAAGAACTGTAAAGTATAAATACAAACAATACTAATGTTACAATCTTCTTCATAAAACTACGGTTTATAATCAATTTCTAAGGATTGACTCGTATTTAAATTGGCTGTCATATCAAACTTCTTCTTTTTACCATTTTCAATCACAAAAATGGTCGCAGTATTTGGGGGAATATCCCCCAGGTTTTCAGCCTGAAATATTAAGGTGTTTACTCCAGGAAACAATTCCACATCGAACTGATATTGCTTATTGGTAACAGTATAGTTTTCAAGTGCAAATTTCCCGTTGATACTAATAGATACTCTATCATTATCCTCACGATAAGGGTCGTATATAGCTATAGTAATCTTCTTATTCTTAACTTCAATTTTATCCTTAAGCTCTACTTTTCTTTGTGCAGGATGTACATACTCAGAATGCTTATTAATGTCTCCAACTGGTTCTTCCACAGGAATCTTTTCTGACTTATCATAACCAAATAATCTATAATGGTATTTAACTGTAAGTCCAAAATAACTCAATGCAGAACTAACCCTATCTGAATATAATACTGTCCCGTTCTGTCTGGTAGTCAAATCGCCGTCATATAGTTTAGATAAACCATTATGGTACTGTAGTCCAACTGTAAACATATTCTTTTCGTCATCTGTCACCACTTGGCAACCACCCTCAAACAACAAAGCTCCTCCTGACCCATAGCTCCTCGATACAAATTCGAACTCTTGGCTATTTAACTTAAAAGTTTGGGTTTGAGAAACTGTAGAGTTGCCTACATTGTTAATCCTATAGCCAGCAGAAACATAAATACCAGCATAACTCCCCACTAAAGGTTGTCTATAAATAAGGTTCAAACCATAGCTCGTGAAATTATTTTTTGATTTAATAACAGCATCATACTTATCACCTGTAGTGTGATAAAAGGTTTTATCCAAATATTTGTATGATTGGGTATTTTGAGTCACATAAGCCTCGATCCCTATTCTTCTAAAAAACCTTAATTGTAAATACAAATTTTCATTGAATAGATAATTCAATCGAGGTTTTAAAATAGACTTGTTTCCTTGATAAGAGCTAGCAATAGGAATGCCTGCGTCTAACCCTGCTCCTCCCCAAACCTCAATTTGGCAAAAAGAAGCGTGTAAGCCACACGCTAAAAAAAATAAGATTTTATATTTGTTCATAACTCAATTATGGGGTATTTCCAGAACGCTTGCAAAAACAATGCCATCTAGAAATCCCAAACAGTGCTCCTCTTAGCCCTATGATATTTCCTAATGTTCATCCAGAAAGCCAGAGCTAAATACATAATGATTGGTGAACCAAACGTAAAAAAGCTAAGATATACAAATGCTAACTTGATACCGCCAGAGGAAATCCCCATAACCTCACCAAGTTTGCTACACACACCAAAAAGTTGTATCTCCAACAATTGCTGTATTTTTTTCATACCAAATCTGTTTTGTCTGAGTAATTTATACCACGAAATTACACTAAAAGTTCCGATAAATTTATATAAGTCAAAATTTTATTTATATTTGCGTCAAACTGTATTGTTTTGATTTTAAAATAAATCTTGTAATTGTATGATTTTTAACAAAAACTCTTTCTATTTTTTAGCCGTATCTGGAGCTGTGGTCTTAGGAGGTTGCACTCTAAAACAAATGGTGAAGATGGCTAAAGACCAACAACTTACTGTCAGTCCTTCCCCTCTAGAACTTCACGGTGACTCTGTAAAAGCAACTATTTCAGCGCAACTCCCTGTTAAAATGCTGAAAAAAAACAAGATATACTCGGTTAAATCGAGATATGTCTCTGGTGATAATTCTGTTGACTTAGGAACAATAGAATTCAATCAAAATCCCGACTTCCCAAATGCTAAGAAAGAACAGCCAAAACTTTCTAAAAATATAGCTTTCGGATTCAATGAGAACCTCAAAAGAGGTGAACTTAAAGTAGTTGGAACTGCTTCCAATATTTCCAAGTCCAAGAGCAAGTCTACTGAGGAGCTTCCGATAGCTAAAGGGATCATCACTACATCGAGATTAGTTCAAAACAACTACTTCTCATTGTATGCAGACCATGGTTATAATAATAAGGAAGAACTTGAACCAACTAACGTTGGCTTCTTCTTTGAAAAAGGAAAGTCTACTCTTAGAAAAAGTGAAATTAAAGGTGAAAACGGCAAATTTTTCGAGGCATTTATTGCTAAGAAAAACGTAACAAGAGTTGTTACCATTACAGGTTCTCACTCTCCTGAAGGTACAGAAACCATAAATACTTACCTGTCTGACGACAGAGCGAAGGTTATTGAGAAGTTCTACAAAGAAAACATGGCTAAGTTTAAGTACAACAAAGGAACTATGGATTCAATCCAATTTGTACTTAAGGCACAAGTTAAGGATTGGGTTGCATTCAAAGATTTGGTAAATGCAGATACTAAGTTAACTCCAGAGCAAAAGACTGAAATTCTTGACATTGTGAACGCACCTGCTGGCGACTTTGAACAAAAAGAAAAACTGCTCCAAACTACAAATTCGTACAAACACTTAGTAAAAGAAATTTACCCAAAATTAAGGACAGCTAAAACTGAAATCTTAACTGTAAAATATAAGAAGCCAGATGCTTTAATCTCGGTATTGGGCAAACAAATCTCTGAAGGCAAAGTGAAGAAAGATACACTTACAGGCGAAGAACTCTTGTACAGTGCTACACTTACTCCAATAGCTGACGAAAAAGAAGCTATCTACAAAGCTGCTTCTGTTGATGCAGACAAATGGCAGGCTTATAACAACTTAGGAGCTATCTACTTAGATAAGGCTATTGCATCATACAAAGATGAAGACAAACAATCCTTTGCTGACAAATCAATCGCTCAATTAACGCTTGCAAATCAAAAAGAAGAAAGTGCAATCGCTTATGCGAACCTTGCATCTGCTTATTTGATCAAAAATGACTACACAAACTCAATGAATGCTGCTACAAAAGCAAATGATTTAGCCAAGGATAGCGATGTTAAGAAAATCGCTAACAGTGTAATCGGAGTTTGGAAAATCAAAAAAGGCCTTTATGACGATGCAGTAGCTAGCTTACAGAATGGCGTGTCTGATAATTCTTTGGTAAAATACAATCTTGCATTGACATACTTATTAAAGAAAGATTTAGAGAAAGCCAAAGTTGCATTTGACGAAGCTACTACAGCTGATCCTAAAAATGCTCTTGCCTACTACGGAAGTGCTGTTACCGCTGCAAGACAAAATAATATAGACATACTAGTTGCTAGATTGAAATCTGCAGTTCAATTAGACGAAAAACTAAGAGCCAAAGCTCTAGAAGATCTGGAGTTTCTGAACTTCTGGAACAACAGTAATTTTAAAGACGCAGTAAAATAAAATTTACAAAAAAGCCCGATAAAAATCGGGCTTTTTTATTGTCCATTTTTAAAAAGGTATTAATTTTGAACTTCATTGTGACAGAGGTTCATAATCAATAAAAACACTTATATTCTTTTCTAAAAGTAATGAGAGAAATTCAATTCAGAGAGGCACTTCGTGAGGCAATGCAAGAAGAGATGAGAAGAGACTCTAGTATCTTCTTAATGGGCGAAGAAGTTGCCGAATACAACGGGGCGTACAAGGTAAGTCAAGGAATGCTGGAGGAGTTTGGCGCCAAAAGGATCATCGATACCCCTATCGCAGAATTAGGCTTTGCAGGTATTGGAGTAGGAGCTGCGGCTAATGGTCTTCGTCCTATCATCGAATTCATGACATTCAATTTCTCTCTTGTAGCCATTGACCAAGTTATAAACAGTGCGGCAAAGATGATGTCCATGTCTGGTGGCCAGTACTCTTGCCCAATAGTATTTAGAGGGCCTACTGGTAATGCTGGCATGTTGAGTTCTCAACACTCCCAAAATTTTGAAAGCTGGTATGCAAATACTCCTGGCTTAAAAGTAGTAGTACCTTCAAATCCTTATGATGCAAAAGGATTGCTTAAGGCTTCTATCAGGGACAATGATCCAGTGATTTTCTGTGAGTCAGAGTTGATGTATGGCGATAAAGGAGCTGTACCAGAAGGTGAATATATCATCCCGATCGGGCTTGCAGACATCAAAAAAGAAGGTAAAGACGTTACTATTGTTTCTTTTGGAAAAATGATGAAAGTTGCACTTGGTGCAGCCTCAGAATTGGAAAAAGAAGGTATCAATGCTGAGGTAATAGACCTTAGAAGCATTAGACCCATTGACTATGATGCTGTGGTAAATTCCGTAAAGAAAACCAATAGATTGGTGATCGTTGAAGAATGTTGGCCACTAGGATCAATCTCTACAGAGATTGCATATCATGTACAAAGACATGCTTTCGATCATTTGGATGCACCAGTTATTAGAGTAAACAGCGTGGATCTTCCACTACCATACGCTCCCACTCTTATTGACGAGATCCTTCCAAATATCCCAAAAACAATAAAAGCGGTCAAAAAAGTATTATACAGAGATTAATCTTGTCTAGATTTTTAGACAGAAAAAGCAGGTTTTGGCCTGCTTTTTTTTTAATAATGAAATTTCATGGCTGTTATAACATTCACTTCTGATTTTGGTTGGAGAGACCACTACGTGGCTGCTGTAAAGGCACGTGTGCTTGCATTTAATCAAAACATACAGATCATTGACATTACTCATGAAATCGAACCTCATAACATTACTCAGACGTCTTATATTCTGAAAAATGTATTCAGGGATTTTCCAATAGGTACAGTGCATCTTGTTGGGGTAAACTCTTGGGACAATAGAGATGAAACAAAACTCATAGCTCTAAGGCTAGAAGAACACTATTTTGTCGGTTTTGATAACGGTATTTTCTCACTCATCAGCAACAAAAAACCTATGGTGATTTGTGAACTAAACTACGATAGAAACAATATGGGTACTTTTTCGGAAAAGACCATAATGGCTAATGCGGCCGCACAACTGGCAACTGGTGCTTCGGTGTATGACCTAGGAAAGCAAGTAATAAATATAAAGCAACTACTACTCTCATTGGCCTTTAAATCTAATAATGAAATTATTGGACAGGTAGTTCATATTGACAACTATGGAAACATTATATCTAACATCAATACAAAAGAATTAGATTTCGACATCTCCCTAGCAAATACATCAGTAGTACTCGGTAGGCACCATATTGCAAATTTCTCTAATTTTTCTATCCCATCTCATGGAGATTCATTTGCCTTTATCAACAATAGTAATTATGTTACGGTCGGTATTAAATGTGGCAACGCCTCAAAACTTCTTGGAGTAAAAATAGGACAAGAGATGAGGCTATTGCTCAGATAATTCATCTATTCCAAGATGGATATAGTCGGTATACGCAACTCATCCAAAACAACTTCGGCAATACTACCATTAAAGAAATAATCTAGACCTTTTCTTCCCTGAGTAGGAAGTACCAATAAATCCACCTTGTTGTGACTGCAATAACCAATAATACCCTCAGCAATACCAATCTCATTATAAATCTTAAAGCTAATATTGTTATACTTTATCATTTTTGATGAAGCTTCGAATGCCTTCAACGCATTTTGTGTGGTAATAAACTTTTCTGGCGTAACAACCAATATAATCTCTACTGGAACATTTTGCTCTTCAAAAAAAGTTTGCAATTTATTAAAATCTACAATCTGCGTTTGTTTTAAGTTACTTGCAAGAACTACTTTCTTAAAGTCTAAACTTTGTAACTTTTCTCTAATACATAAGATTGGAGTTGCTACATTCCTTATAAACTTTCGAGTATGTTCTCCAATAAGTTTCTCATTTTCATAACGTTCAACCTCCTGTGTACCCATCACAACTAAATCGCTTTTCAAACCTTCTATTTGTTTAAATAGATCGACTTCGCTTATATATGTGATTACACTAAGAGATATAGGTATACCAAGATTTTCGACTCTTACTTTTTTAAGATATTGGGTACACATCTCCCAAACTTTAGAATCTACATTAGATTGGTCTTTCTCAACATCTGCAATATTATTTGTATGCGATTTTATAAAATGCAATAAAATGATTGATGCATTGTCAATTTTTTTTGTAAACCCTATCGATGCGGATAGAGCCTCTTCTGCGATTTTTGAAAAATTGGTAGGGACTAAGAATTTCATGAATAAAAATTTATAAAACAAATATATTAAATTAATTGTAATTGCCTAATGAACAAAATCATTTCATAAATTTAATCTTTAAGTTATGATTGAAATACCATGTTCTTTAAGGATCTCAGAATATTTTTTCTCTTTTCTCTTCCAATCTTCTTGGGTAGCTATAAGTTCTTCCATATTTTGACGCATCTCTTCTTCTTGAGCTTTCATTTGCTCTGCTAACAATTGAGATTTATCCAATAGGGCCCTTGTCTTCCCATTAGTTTTTACCGCCGCAATAGCTGATGTCATAAGCATAGCAATACGCTCCATAAATAGCACCTCTTCATTCAAAATCTGTGAGAATGACGCTACTTCCAACACACCAAACACCTCCTCATTCAAGATCAGGGGCACCAATAGAACAGCCCTAGGGCTAGCATCTCCTAAACCAGACGTAATCGTCAGGTAATTTTGAGGCACTTCGGTAAGATATATTGATTCTTTCTCCAAGTAACACTGCCCTAACAAGCCCTCCCCTATTTCAACTCTTTTTTTAATATGTTTATTTCTTTCATAAGCATAGCAAGCAACCAAGTTCAGCGAGCGCTCCCCTTCTTGTTCTTCAACAAGAAACAACCCTCCTTGATTTACTTTCATATACTTCACAATAAACATCAATGCGGCTGCATAGAAAGCACTATCAGAAGCATACTCGGCCCTAAGCACATCTCCAAATTGAGCTTGCCCCGAAGTAGCCCAAACCCTCTTTCCTTCTTCCTCTGCGTTTTCCTTTAGCTTAGTTCTCATTTCTATTAGAGCTAGGCCCAAAGTGTCTTTTTCACTACTTGGCTTAAAGGCCATATCATACTTACCATTACCAATATGTACCGCAAAATCTGTTTTTTCTTTGATTCCTTGCAACATTTCTACCATGGCCTCATTCATTTCACCTATTTCATCGATTCGATTCAAACTTTTAATGGGTAAAATTTCTCCCTTGCTTAATCCTAACATTACCTTTTTCAATTCAGAAAGAGGCTTGATCACTCCTTTTATCGTATTGTTTACAGAAACTACACTGATCGCCACAGTAAGGATCAGAAGACATAATAGCATATAGTTAATGGTATTATACAAGCCCTTCTTCTGCACTTGCAGTATTGAAAATTGTTCCTCACTATGCTCTATTAAAGGCTTTAAATCCCCTAATACGATTTCCACTTCTTTTTCTAAACGCACTAGATATTGGCCCGCAGCTTCGTTATTCATATCGTTGGAACGGTCAAATGCATCAGGTAACAATTTAATAATAGCAGCCTCTTTATATATTATAGAATCCAACTTTAGCCTAAATGATTGAAATGAAGTCTGATCTTCAGAAGAAGCCCATCCTGACAATTGAGCATTCAAACTATCAGACAAAAGTGGAATTTTGTGAAAGACCAGGTCAGTAAACTCTCCTTTTTCCTTTTCATTAGCCTGATAAATCCAATTGTTGCTCAATCGTCTACTATCTATGATACATTGTTCGATCCTTTTCAGATTACCCAATGCAGGGATCTGAACGTTTGTAATGTGCTCATCAAGATCTTTTGTCTTTTTAAAAATAAAAAACGAAACAATGACAGAGATAGATACTGCAATGGCTATAACTGAATAGCCCAAAATCATACGTTGACGTATGCTAACGCTTCTAGAAACTCTCATGAATTAATTCGGACAACTCCCCCTCTAAATAAGTTTTGAAATACAACCTAACCCATCACCATCCAATCATCCATAAAACAAGATAAACAGACACAAAAACAAAATAAATAAATGATATTATGGCCTTTTCATAATATCAAAATCGCTTAGACGACACAGCAAATATTACGTTATAACAAAAAAAAGGTTAACCAAGCATACTCAGATGGCAGTTATATCTTATTACCCCTTAAAAAATCTTCGATGCCCATCCGCTTCTTCCCTTCTGGCTGAATCTCTAACACGGAGAGATAGGTGCCTCCCAAACATCTCAAGTATACGAAAGTTTTATCATCAGTGAGCAGTTCTTTGGTATCAACCACACCTGTTACGATCTCAGTCTTGTAAACTTTATACGACTTAGCCTGATACAAAAAATAAGCACCTGGATAGGGTGATAAACCACGCACTAAATTATGATTTTCTGTTGCTGACTTTTTGAAATCCAACTGACAAGTTTCTTTGAATATTTTAGGCGCATGCTTTAATTCCTTTGAGTTATCTTGAGGCAATAGTTGATAACTATTAGATTCAATGCTCCTTACTGTTTTCAAAACTAACTGAGCCCCTTTGTGCATCAAACGCTCATATAGGGTTCCTACTGTATCTTCTGGAGCTATAATCTCCCTGTCTTGCATAATAATACTACCCGTATCGATCTCATGTTTAAGCATGAAAGTAGTAACACCAGTTTCTGTTTCACCATTGATCACTGCCCAATTAATAGGGGCTGCCCCTCTGTATTGTGGCAATAAGGAGCCATGCAAGTTAAATGTCCCCTTAGGGGGCATAGCCCACACCACTTCTGGTAACATTCTAAAAGCAACTACGATTTGCAAATCAGCCTTAAAGCTCCTTAGTTGTTCAATAAAGTCTGCATCTTTAAGGTTAGTAGGCTGTAAAACTTCAAGTCCATGTGCTACAGCATATTTCTTCACTTCCGACTCAACAAGCTTTTGGCCTCGTCCCGCTGGTTTATCAGGAGCAGTAATTACTGCCACTACATTGTAATTGTTCTTAACTAAAATATCCAATGACGGTACGGCAAACTCTGGCGTACCCATAAATATGATCCTCATTCTTTAAAATTAACTTCTCCAGTATTGTTACTTCTAGCAATTTTTTAGCATCCTGCGGCACCAAAGATGATTTATAATAAACAAAGGCCTGTTTGCAACAGACCTTATTCGTTTTCTCACTATTAAAAAGAGCTACTTCTTAACCTCTTTTTCCTCTATTTTAATTACTTTAACTTCTATCCTCCTGTTTTTGAGCCTACTTTCTTCAGAAGCATTGGGCACCAATGGATGAGTCTCACCATACCCCTTAGCCACAACCCTATCATGTTCAATACCTTTACTAAACAAATAGTCTCTCACCGAACTTGCTCTTTGCTGAGACAATTTTAAATTATGTGCATCGTCTCCAACATCATCTGTATGACCTGCAATCTCAATTTTCATTGCTCTATCTTCCACCAACATTGCCAATACATGTTCATCAATATAAGCCTTGGCTTTATCAGTAAGTTCCCACTTACCCGATTCAAAATGTATGTTAAGCGTAAACAAGTTACTTACATTGTGCTTCACATGTAATACTAAAGTTTGATCAACGTCAAATGGACCGTCCTCTTTGGGTATTTCCAGGACATAACCATCAAAATCGAAATCCAGCCCGTACTTTCGAGCTAAGATTTTATATTTTTTCCCTTCGGGGAGTAAAATATCAAACTTTCCACTAATGTCTGTCACCACCTGCTTCTTAATCTTTCCATCCTCACTAGTCACTGTTACTTTTACATTCTCTTCGGGAATTCCTTTTTTATCGGTAACATTAATATGCACCAAAGCTGTGTCTTCGGTAGCCTCAAGTTCTGTTTGTGCAGATACAGAAAACAATGTTATAAAACCTAATATAAAATACGTAAACCTCATGATGTTTTTTTTATTGAATTTGTTCAAAACAGGATCAAATTTTGCGAAATATATTCATTATTCAAAATATCAAGGGCAGCAATACGCTGCCCTTTGTTAATTTAGTTAAGCATTGCGATGGATCGGGCACTCAGTTTGTATAAAGTGAAATGTTAAAAATTTCACTAACTTTCACATCTTCAAGCTGATTTCTAAAATTTGCCCTTTGTACCTTTATGGGTTCAATATAAATTCTGTCTCCATCCATAAGATCCAACTTCCTAATATCGGCCATACTTATCAATCCATTCTTTGCAATGAACTTTAACTTTGAAGTCCTTCTCCTAATAACAGTAACTTCTGTTTCTGTTGGATTATATTTGGCATCCTCAGGACAAACACTTTTGAATAATGGATCAGGAATAATAACCAATTTCAAATTTACGGGTAAGGGCAATTTAAGTCCTTCTTTAATATTTACTTCCCTATCACCATTATACAGCTTTACTGTAGGCCTTGGTACCAATTGGACCCTAAAGGTTTTCTGGTCGATTGCCGCACCATTATTTGCAATTTTAATTTTCATTTCTGGATCTTTAGGCACCAGTACTACTTTCCCTGGACTATTTGAGGTTATAATCTCACCACCAGACGATCCATTGAAATTAGGACTAAATTCTGCACCCAATGGAGGACAACTAAATTTGAGCTGATTTGCGCAGTTACGATATAATGAAGGAGGCACCGATGATTGAACATCAACATAGGGTTTTGCGACTCGGTATTCTCCTTCAATAGTAAAGGAGGTATCTTTTCCTTTGTTTTTAAAGGTTACTTTGCCTGACCATTTTTTATTGGCAAAGCCAAATTGGTCATATTGCTCACTCGATGCCAAAAACTCAAGATTGCCGATACCATTGTTATCAACGCTTAGTGATTTACCATTAGCAGTTATTACTGGTGTTATGGATGAAGAAGTTGCCGTTAAAAACACTTCAGCCTTGTACTTCGTCCCAGCAACAACGGTATTCGCATTTGCCCTATACATTGGTATGACCCGATCAAAATCCATCCGATATCCTCCGACTTTGTTTTGAATAATCTCCAATGCATGAAGTTCATACTTATTTACTTCCGCCTGCATGTTACTCAGGACCGCCATAGCAGCTACCATAGGTGTCGCTGCAAAATTAAACTCCGCAAAGCTCTTATTCTTTTGCTCTGAGCTTTTACTTATCCTGGAGTCTTTTACTGGATCTAAGGCGATGTCGGTATAATATTCCGAATTGCCCGTAATCTCACGCAATTTACCGCAATACCCATTGATATTATGTTGTAATTCTATAGCCTTCTTGGCTCCAATCATCAAATCTTCGATCTTCCCCTCATCCTTTGCACCTACGAACATAGAATTGGGATCATTGGGATCCTCATAGCCTCCTGTTTCTTTAATGATCTGTTGTCGAAGACCTTCAAGATAAACTCGTACCTTGGCAGCCTCTTCACGTATTCTCCTCCCCTGTTCCTGTAGAGCCATGTCAGAGGGTTTGTTCCCCAAATCCTTAACTCCCTTTGCGATTGACTGGTCCAATTTGTCACTATTGATATTCATTTTCGTGTTTGACAAACTGATACTGTCGTCCAGATACTTAAACTTTTCCATGATTGCAGAACTAACCTGTAAGGCCAATAAGGCCAACAAAATCAAATACATGATTCCAATGAGTTTTTGACGAGGTGTTTCTTTTGCAGAAGCCATAATAATTAAAATTCAGAATGTTGTTAAATGAGTTTATTTAAAAAGGATTTCAAAAAAGGCAATACTTACCCGTTAAAGAAAATATGATTTTCTTAAGCAAACACAATCAAACGATTGACCCAAAAACTACTGATTCACTATAATGGGGACATCAGAGATTTTAAAAGAAGAACATAACACAGATACCATACAATTATTCAATTTTGATACTATAATGATTGACGGCCAAAAAAGGAACAAAATATTTTTCAAGAAACTTATAGTTATTGGTAGGTAGATAAAAAAAGGGCTGACAGTGTGAATTGTCAACCCTTTTTTTAAAAAAAAATTTTATTATTCTATTATCCAGAAAACCTACCGTGGCCTAGTTTGCCACTTCTGACATAAACTTCACACGCATCAATCTTAAATCTTCTTCGAGATAATCGCCATCAAAATATTTGTAGGCAGCAGCGATGCTATCATTCTCAGCATTCATGAAGTACTCATAAATTTCAGCTTGCTTCTCTGAATCAAGTATCTGGTCTATATAATAGTCCAAATTCAATTTTGTACCACTAAAGCAAATGTTCTCGATCTCACCGATAAGCTCATCTGGCCCCAACTCTTTAGATTCACAAATCTCTTCTAAATCTATTTTTCTATCAATTTGTTGAATGATATAAATTTTGAGTTTAGATTTATTCGCATTAGATTTAACCGTAACATCTGAGGCAGTTATGATATCATTTTCTTTAACATACTTAGAGATCAGGGCTATAAAATCTTTGCCAAACTTCTGGGCCTTACCCAAACCTACTCCATTAATCCTTAAAAGATCCTCTTCCTTCGTTGGATAGGTAGTAGCCATCTCCTCTAAAGACGTTTCCTGAAAAATCGCATAAGGAGGAATACCTTCTTCTTTCGCCTTTTTCTTCAGCAATGCTTTCAAAAGATTTAAAAGCTCTGCATCGTAAGCCTTTGACCCAACCACAGGATCCTTATCATCAGCTTCTGTAGATTCAGCAGAATCCTTTGTCAAGGAGATAGGATGTGGTTTTTTAATAAAATCAAGACCTTTTTTTGTAATTTTTACAACTCCATAATTATCGATATCTTTCTCTAAAAATTCCATCACCAAAAGTTGGCGATAGATAGAGTTCCAAAATTCTTCGTCCTTTTCATCACCTTCCCCGAACAGGTCTAAATCATCATGTTTGTAACTTTCGACATATTCGTTCATTTCACCTCTCAAAACATCGATAAGATGACTAACTCCAAAACGATTCTCGGTCTGTACAACTGCCTTTAGTGCCAAGAGTGCTTCTTCCATTCCTTCAAACTTTATTTTTGGTTTCATGCAATTATCGCAATATCCGCAATCTTTGTCAAGATGTTCGCCAAAATAATGTAATAATAATCTTCGCCTACAAACGGAAGACTCTGCATATGAGGTAATTTCAAGAAGAAGATGTCTTGCATTATCTCTCTCAGAAACTGGTTTATCCTTATTAAACTTGTCTAATTTATCAATATCGTCCTGATTGAAGAACATAATACATTTGCCTTCAAGCCCATCACGTCCCGCCCTACCTGTTTCCTGATAGTAGCCTTCTAGCGATTTAGGAGCGTCATAATGTATGACAAACCGTACATCGGGCTTATCAATACCCATACCAAAAGCTATCGTTGCTACAACAACATTCACTTCTTCGTTCAAAAATGCATCCTGATTCTTTATTCTAACATTAGAATCTAATCCAGCATGATATGGCAATGCCTTTATGTTGTTCAATGTAAGTAGGTCCGCAACCTCTTCAACCCTCTTTCTACTCAAACAATAAATAATCCCCGACTTACCAGAGTTTTCTTTGATGTAGCGAATGATCTGTTTATCAATATCATCTTTCTTAGGCCTAATCTCATAATACAAATTTTTCCTGTTAAAAGAAGACTTGAATACTGTGGAACCATCCATTTGTAAATTCTTGATGATATCCAACTGCACCTTGGGTGTAGCTGTAGCAGTAAGGGCTATTATTGGTATCTTAGGGCCAAGTCTTTCTACAATATTTTTGATTTTCCGATATTCAGGTCTAAAATCATGGCCCCACTCTGATATACAATGTGCTTCATCAATAGCAACTAAACTAATATTGGCTTTCTGCAAAAATTCAATGTTTTCATCTTTAGTAAGAGACTCTGGGGCAACATAAAGCAATTTGATACTACCATCCAATGTCTCTTTTTTTACTTTTGCTATTTCGGTCTTATTAAGAGTGGAATTCAGAAATTGTGCATTTACACCAAATGCCACCAATTGATCCACCTGATTTTTCATCAAAGCAATGAGCGGAGATATAACTATTGCAGTTCCATCTTTCATAAGTGCAGGGAGCTGATAACACAATGATTTACCAGCACCGGTTGGCATAATTACAAAAGTATTTTTCCCCTCCATTATGTTATTAATGATAGCTTCCTGAGTACCCCGAAAGTTATCATATCCAAATACTTCTTTAAGTTTATTTCTCAACTCTGTTAACTGATCTACTACCTCTGACATTTCCTTCTCACTTATGTTGTTTTCACAAATATAAAATTAATCCAATTTTCAGTAATCATCAAATAGTAAGTGTAAAAAATATTGATTAAATAGCCGTTTTTGGTATATATTTGAAAAAAATAGAACATTATGATTCAAAACAACTATTTGGTGGTGATGGCTGGCGGAGTTGGTAGCAGATTCTGGCCATTCAGTAGAAATAATTACCCAAAACAATTCCACGACCTTTTTAATACGGGAAAAACATTATTGCAACAAACTGTTGATAGATTTAACGGTATCATTCCAAACGAAAACATTTTAGTTGTTACAAATAAAAAATATAAAGATTTAGTCCTTAGAGACTTGCCATTTTTAAGCAACGACCAAATACTTTTGGAACCAGAAGGTCGTAATACAGCGCCTTGCATTGCTTATTCCTGTTATAAAATTTATAAAAAAAATCCAATTTCTAAAATAATAGTGGCTCCTTCGGATCACATTATTACTAATGAAATTTCATTCCAGAAAATAGTACAAAAAGTCTTCAGTAACGTAAGCGAAAAAAAAGAACTTTTCCTATTAGGAATCAAGCCTAATAGACCTGACACTGGATACGGATATATACAATATGATGTAGAGGGTAATTCCGACATCAAAAAATTAATTGCTTTTAAGGAAAAACCAAATACACAGACCGCAAAAAAATTCTTATCAGATGGTGGGTACCTATGGAACTCAGGCATCTTTCTATTTTCTGCATCATCAATTGTTGACGGATTTAAAAAATATTCACCTGACTTACACGAAATATTCGAGGCAGGGGAAAACTACTATTGGACGGAAAAAGAACAGAACTTCATAGACAAAGTATATCCAAATTGTAACAATATATCAATAGACTATGCAATATTTGAAAAAGCTGACAATGTTTATGTCCTGCCTTCAGAATTTGGCTGGTCAGATTTGGGAACATGGAAGTCACTTTATGAACTCTCAGAGAAAAATACTGACTCAAATGTATTGGATGGAAATATTGTGACTTACGAAACGTCAAAGTGTATTATAAAAATGCCTCAAGACAAGCTTGTTGTAGTACATGGCTTAGAGAACTATATTATTGCTGAATCTAATGGAGTTTTGATGATTTGCAATAAAGACGAAGAGCAACGTGTTAAAGAGTTTGTTGCTGATGCAAAAGCAAAATTTGGTAATAAGTATTTGTAATTAATTTTTTTTGTCTAATATTGTTGTACGAATGTATAACATATCTAAAAATTAATTAAAAAACATGAAAAAAACACTGTACAGTACAATTCTATCACTTAGCTTAATTTTAACTAGTAATTTAGCTAACGCACAAGCCTTTGATGAAGGTAAGAGTTACGTATCAGCAGGATACGGAATCGGATCTTATTTTGCAAGTTTATATAATTCTATCAAAAATTCAACAGGTGTAACTGGTTATAAAGTAACCTCCCTAGGTCCTATTTATGGGAAATATGAATATGCTGTTTCTGAGCATATTGGGTTAGGTATCAATTTTGCATATTTGGGAAATAAAATTTCCTACGAAAAAACCGAAGATGATGGCAACGGAAATGTTGACACTTACAAATGGAAGTTAGACCGTACTACCGTGAGCTTCTTGGCAAGAATGAACATTCACTTTGGTGATCATGAAAAGTTTGATCCATATTGGGGTTTTGGCGTAGGTTATAGAACTGCAAACTGGAAATCTTCGTATGAAGTGGTATCTACAAACTCTGCGAATACAGTAGCACCTACAACAGTAACCCTAGGAGGAACATTTCCTTTAGGATTTGAGACAACTGCAGGAGTGAGATACTTCATAATACCAAGCCTAGCCGTGTACGCAGAAGCTGGTTTAGCGAAGTCATACCTACAATTAGGCTTAACAGGTAAGTTTTAATTTGTAAATTCTTATAAAAAAGTAAAAGGTCTTTGGTTCACAACCAAGGACCTTTTACTTTAAAACAAGCAGCCAAATCCTCAATTACTAGCGCCAAAAACCCTTTTCAATATTTCGGTAACTCTCGCTACAGGATTTTTCCTGATTTTCAATTCTTCTTGAGCCACTACAGTAAATAATCCCTGGAGCGCTCTTTCATTGGTGTAAGCAACCAAATCCGTATTTACAGGTTTCACTAATGGTATTTTGTTGTAAATAGTCGTAAGTTCCGTCCATTTCTTAGTAGCCAAGGTACTATTCAAAGCGTTTTCAATATGAGGTTTAAATGCTAAAGTTAACTGAGTACTTGTATTCGATTTCAAATATTCAGTAGCTGCATTGTCTGGACCTCTTAGAATATGTACTGCATCACGAATTGTCATAGACATGACTGCATTTACAAATACATTAGCTGCTTCTTTTGAAGCCTTTTCTGCTGCCCTATTGAGTGTCAACTCAAACTCATCCACCTTACTTCCGAAACCAATGCTACGCAATTTGTCGGCCACGACTTGCGCTTCGGCAGGAAATGGGATCCGTACTAAGCTATTTTTATAAAATCCATCAGTAGCATTGAGACTACTTGAGGCGTTTTGAGAACCTACTTTTAACGCCTCCTTTAACCCCTGCACTATTTCGCTTTCTGACAAAGGGGCCTTCGAAGTTGTGGTACCTATACCTGTAGACTGTTGCATACTCAACAATTCCGCGCAAGAACTTGCCAAGAACAATAAAGCACCAAAAGCTATAATCTGTTTTTTCATCTACTAATTCTTTCTAATTGTTATACTATTTATAAAAATACTAAAACAATCGTTAATTTTGTGCTCATGTTACAAAACGATTTGATTTTAAGGGCTGCTAAAGGCGAAACAGTAGAGAGAGTACCTGTATGGATGATGCGTCAGGCAGGGAGGGTTCTCGAAGAATACAAAGCGGTAAGATCCAAATTTTCAGGCTTTAAGGAATTTGTAAAGAATCCTGAAGCTTCCGCGGAAGTAACTATACAACCTGTCGATATCTTCGGAGTAGATGCCGCTATTATTTTTTCTGACATACTAGTAGTACCAGAAGCAATGGGGATAGACTATATCATGGAAGAAGCTAAGGGGCCTGTATTCCCTACCCCGATCAAATCAGAAAACGATATAGACAATACAAACCTCGATGTTCTCAATGATCTTCGTTATGTAACAGATGCCATAACCATTACAAAAAGAGCCTTGGCAGGAAGGGTTCCTCTTATTGGTTTTGCAGGCGCTCCCTGGACTATATTTTCTTACGTAACGGAAGGATCTGGATCAAAGACATTTTCAAAGGCAAAATCTTGGCTCTACAAAAATCCCACAGCTTCGCATAGGCTTTTGCAAAGGATAACGGACGCTACCATCACTTATTTGCATGCACAGGTGGATGCTGGCGCAGATTTATTACAGGTATTTGACTCTTGGGCGGGTGTCTTGTCTCCACAGCAATATACTGAGTTTGCGATCCCATATATGAATCAAATCTCAGACAGCTTGAGCAAACGTGTACCTGTAACTTTATTTGCAAAAGGAGCTCATTTCTCATTGCCTGAACTAAACAATACTTCTTGCAATGTCATAGGTCTGGATTGGAACATCAATGCTAAAGAAGCCCGACTGATGGCACCCAATAAAACTCTCCAAGGCAATTTTGACCCTTGTGCATTGTATGCTCCTCTTACAGATATAGAAAAAATGGTAAAAACCATGGTTTCTGAATTTGGCACTCAAAAATACATTGCCAATCTTGGCCATGGCCTTTATCCTGACATTGAAAGAGAAAAAGCAAAAGCATTTGTTGATGCCATAAAAGATTTTGGCAAAGCTTAATTGCCTCAAAACTACCAAGGAATTAGATACCGATAACATTGAGTATCGAACCATCTGTGCTTAATAAGGTCTTGAGCTTTTGACTAATTTCAAAGACGAGCGCTTCCCTGATTCTCTTCTTTGCAAAATGCCGATACGACACCATACTGATCTCCCTTACTGGCTCTGGTGACACGAAGCTTTTTATTTGCATGAGTCGCTCTTCATTAAAGTGTAACAAACATAGTTCTGGGACTATGGTAATGCCATTATAGGCTTCTACCAAATTTACTAAACTTTCAATACTTCCCGCTTCATAGTCAAGATTGTGCCCCGACAATTGCCTTTTTTGAAGTTCGCAGATGTTCAACATCTGACTTCTCATACAGTGTCCTTCCTCTAGTAGTAGCAAACGAGATGCATCTATTTCCTCCGGCAATATATACTGGTTCACAAGTTCCGTTTCGGTCTTTGATGTAAACACCTTGAATTTCTCATGATAAAGAACATGTTCCATCAATCCTTCTATCTTCAATGGAGTGGCAAGAATTCCAAGATCAATGGTGCCCTTCTGCAACTGCTCCACTATTTCCGAAGTAGTCATTTCTCTAATGACTACTTTTACACTTGGATATTTTTCCAAAAAATCTTGTAGGAACAACGGAAGTAAATAGGGTGCCACCGTGGGAATAATCCCAATTTTGACTTCTCCAGTAATATTGGTATCACTCTCCTTCACTATCTCTGCAAGTTTCTTGCTTTCTAACAATACAATCCTAGCTTGTGCTATAACTTTTTCACCGACCTCGGTAGGCACTACAGGTTGTTTACTACGGTCAAACACTATGCAACCCAACTCTTCTTCAAGTTTCTTTATCATCATACTCAAAGTCGCTTGTGTTACAAAACACCGCTCTGCAGCTTTCACAAAATGCCGCTCTTCGTCTACAGCTACGATATACTCCAATTGCTGAAAATTCATAAAATAGATTTTATCTATACAAACATAATAAATATCAGTTTGATATATATCAATTTGATATCGATTTTTGTAACATCAATAACAATTAAATAATAACAGATATGAATAAAATAGTTTCAGTGGGTTCGCAGTTTCCTACATTTAAAAAACAAGCAGTAGTATCGATAGAAAAAAATAAAGAGTTCTATGAACTTAGCTCTGAGGAGGTCATCAATGGCGACAAATGGACCGTAATGTTTTGGTGGCCAAAAGATTTTACATTTGTATGTCCTACTGAAATCGCAGAGTTCAACAAACATTTCCAAGATTTCAGCGATAGAGACACAACACTCATCGGTGCTTCTACTGATAGCGAATATGTGCATTTGGCTTGGCGAAAAGATCATAATGACTTAAAAGATTTGAAGTTTCCGATGCTCGCAGACACTTCAAAGTCGTTGGCAGAAGAGTTAGGTATATTGGAAGCGAACGAGAAAGTTGCTTATAGGGTAACATACATCATAGACCCACAAGGTATCGTAAGATGGGTCGCTGTGAATGATCTTTCGGTAGGAAGAAACGTACCAGAAGTTCTCAGAGTATTGGATGCGCTACAGACCGATGAACTTTGCCCATGTAACTGGACCAAAGGTGAGGCCACGCTCAGCGCTTAATCACTAAAAAAGGAAGTTATACAATTCAAATATGCATCATCTAATGACTGTTAGTCATTAGATGATGCTCTCTCAAATATTAAAAACAAATACGTATGGAGACGACCATTCAAAATGAAACATTAATTAGCCTTGCTCAACTTTTAAAAATTGAGCATCAGGATATAGGCCAAGGTCTGGCTACAGTTGCCCTTAATGAACACAAATATATAAAAGACCTTAAGGTAAATGTTTCTAATGCACTTAACTTTCCTAATCTTAATAGAAAAGAAAGTACATTATTAGCACTAGGAGCCTCTATCAATGAGAAAAATAAAGTTCTTATTGGCTCCTTTGAACAATTGGCAAGAGAAAACGGCGCAAATGAATTAGAAATAGCTGATATATATGCTTGTGTATCTCTATTGAGCACCAACAATATATTTTACAGGTTTCGCCACTTCACCAAGAAGGAATACTATGAGACAACACCGGCAGGAATTAAGATGTCAATCATGATGAATCCTGTGATTGGGAAGGAGTTCTTCGAATTGGTCAGTCTGGCCATTTCGGCTCTCAATGGTTGTGAACTCTGTGTAAATTCCCATGAGGATTCTTTGATAAAACTAGGTACTTCCGAGGCAAGGATTTACGATGCCATCAGACTCGTTGCCATTATTAAAGGATTGGCGGTCCTCAGCTAATAAGGAATAGTAAAAGAGCTTTGATCGTAATAACAGAGCTCTTTCACTATGATTATAGCACATCGACTCCAAACCTATTGCACCATTAGAATGTGGTCATACATTCACCATAGAATCCTACTAAAGCCTTAGTCTTGATCGACAAATGCAAGTACCACAGTTACATATATAAAACAAATTACCATCATTATCCATTTTAAAATAAAAACCAGAACTATTCACAATCTAATCATCGATTGGCTTATTCTACAATACAATTTATGGGGCCATTTACTAAATCTTACCACATAGACCAGAAAGTAGAATTTCTTGCTTTGTGATAATCGATTTCCCTATGCACAAATATTAATTGCTATTATAATAACATTAAATCTGCTATTATAATAGTGTTGAACATGTTATTATAATAGCACTACGTGTCTCATTATAATAGCATGAATATATTTAAATACAATACTCTAATGAAAAGGCTATAAAACATACTAAACCCATACCAGTCTGTACTAAAAATCAACAAAAGACTGGAAAGTGTTAAATTACAGGAAAAGGTTTTATAAACTGTGTTGGTATATATAAGCAACATTGTAGATAGGAATAGACTAAAATTCCCAATTTATTCTATCCATAAGCAATCGTATTGATTAATCTGTATTGGAGCCTCCAATTTGTCGCATTAAAGAAGAACTGAGCACATTACACTTATTTACTACCATAAAATGACCAGCATTTGGAATCAGTATAGCCCTATCAATTTTATAAGGAGGAAATATGCGATCACAAGCTCCATGAATATGTACGAGATTGGGATTTGAAGCATTATTCTTCCAAGTCATGATCTGCCCAATAGCCCATTCTAAAAAATGAGAATCTGTTTGACGAATGATCTCCCTCAACAACTCAGCCTCTCTCCTATTCTGAATACTGAAATAATAGCCCCCTACTAGTAAAGAGGCTTTCCTGACCACATAAGTAGGTATAAGTTTATACACCTTGGTATATCTAATCATATTCAGTTTCCAATCGTATTCTTGTTCCGATTTCACACTAGATATCAAAATGATTTTTTTGCAAGGAATAAGCTTTGCGATTTCTTGTGCCATCAAACCACCAAATGACATGCCCACCAAGATCACTTCTCCTTCTGTATCTATTTGCGGTAGAAGTCTGCGTGCATATTGAGAAATAGATTCACCAGATATGGGTATAATCCATTTGACATAGATCCGTTCAAGGCCAGGTAAGCTTAAATATTCAAATACACGCTCATCGGCACCAAGACCTGAAATAAAATGCACCTTCATAGACAATATTTAAAGAATAAATCGAGTAAATACTTTAGGTTTTCATTTATTAAGAATATATTTATTTGTAATTAGAACCTAAAAACAAATTGAAAACCAAAGATGTTGAACACCAATATAACATTTAATTTTTTAATATGGATTTTACTACCCACAAACTCAACTACGAGCAACTACTGAACCAGTATCACAACTCTCCCAAATACTTACTTATCTGTTCACCGCTTATGTTACTATTTGTGTTTCTTGAATACAGATATACACAATCAAAAAACATCAAAGCTTATGAAAAGAAAGACCTTTGGGCCTCTATTGGCATAGGGAGCGGTTATTTAATCGTTACATCTATCACTTCTTTAATTACTATTAAACTGATATGGGGTACCTATTATTATATCTGCCCTCCCGCACTAATATTACCAAAAACATGGTGGTCCTTTTTACTTTGTTTTGTAGTGTATGACCTACTTCGCTATTGGGCACATAGAATCGCACACGAGCAAAGGATCTGGTGGGCATCGCACGTTACACATCATTCCTCCGAATATTATAACCTTACCGTATCTTTTAGACTTTGCTGGATTGATCAAGTCAAAATCATATTCTTTTTACCGGTTATTGTACTTGGTTTTGACCCCATCCACTTTTTCATAGCGCATCAGATCGCGGTATTGTATCAGTTTTGGCAACATACTGAAACAATAAAAGAGCTTCCTGCTTGGGTGGAGTGGTTTTTTGTAACCCCTACCAACCATAGGGTTCACCATGGCAAAAACGAATGCTTTATTGACAAAAACTATGGCTCCACTTTTATCATCTGGGATAGGCTGTTCGGAACTTATATTGCACCTACAGAGAGACCAGTATACGGAATCACAGAACCTGTAAATTCATACAACCCCGCATATCTGGTATTTCATGAATATATTGATATCATAAAGGATGTATACAGCGCTCAGACTTGGAAAGAGAAATGGACGGCAGTGTTTGGAAGGCCTGGCGCATATAAGAGACCTAATACTGCATCTATAGTGCCTGAATTGAACAAACAAGAGGACAGTGTGGCTACAACTGATTAAAAATAGAAAAACCCGCATATAGCGGGTCTTTCTAAACTTTATTTTGATGGAATGACTGATTACATCATGCCGCCCATGCCACCACCCATTGGAGGATGACCATGACCACCTTCTGATTCTGTTTCTTCATCTGCTATTACACAAGCAGTAGTCAATAACAAACCAGAGATAGAGGCTGCATTTTGCAAAGCCAAACGAGTTACTTTAGCAGGATCAAGTACACCAGCCTTCACCAAGTTTTCAAACTTGTCAGTTCTAGCGTTGTAACCTTCATCACCTTTAGACTCTTTTACTTTATTTACGATCACAGATCCTTCGAGACCACAGTTTTCAACAATAGTTCTCAATGGAGCCTCGATAGCTCTTCTGATGATATCAACACCAGTTTTCTCATCTTCGTTGATCGTCTTAACTTTATCTAGGTCTTCACCAGCTCTCAACAATGCTACACCACCACCAGGTACCACGCCTTCAGCTACAGCAGCACGAGTTGCGTGAAGCGCATCGTCAACTCTGTCTTTCTTTTCTTTCATCTCTACTTCAGTAGCAGCACCTACATAGAGGATAGCTACGCCACCTGCCAATTTGGCAAGTCTTTCTTGAAGTTTCTCTTTGTCATAATCAGAAGTTGTTTTCTCAATTTGACTTTTGATTTCACTTACACGACCTTTGATTGCATCCTTTTTACCAGCACCGTTGATAATTGTACTGTTATCTTTGTCAATAGTCACTTTCTCAGCAGTTCCTAAAAACTCTACAGTTGCGTTTTCAAGTTTGAAACCTCTTTCTTCAGAGATTACAGTACCACCAGTCAAGATCGCGATGTCTTCCAACATAGCTTTTCTTCTGTCACCAAAACCTGGAGCTTTAACAGCCGCAACTTTTAATGCACCCCTGATTTTGTTTACTACCAATGTAGCCAAAGCCTCACCGTCTACATCCTCGGCAATGATCACCAATGGCTTACCTGTCTGAGCTACTGGCTCAAGGATAGGAAGCAATTCTTTCATTGAAGAGATTTTTTTGTCGTAGATCAAGATGTATGGTCTATCCAACTCTGCTTCCATAGACTCAGCATTGGTCACAAAATATGGAGACAGATAACCTCTGTCAAACTGCATACCGTCTACAGTTTTCACTTCATCAGAAGTACCTTTCGCCTCTTCTACAGTGATCACACCATCTTTACCGACTTTCTTCATCGCGTCAGCAATCATTTTACCGATTTCGCTGTCGTTGTTAGCAGAAATAGTAGCTACTTGCTCAATTTCGTCATTACCCTTTACTGGCTTAGACATTTTAGACAAGTTACTTACGATAAGCTCAACCGCTTTGTCAATACCTCTTTTAAGGTCCATTGGGTTAGCACCCGCTGCTACGTTTTTAGAACCAGCATTGAAGATCGCCTGTGCCAACACTGTAGCAGTGGTAGTACCATCACCAGCGTTGTCAGCAGTTTTAGAAGCAACTTCTTTTACTAGTTGAGCACCCATGTTTTCCATAGGATCTTTCAACTCTATATCTTTAGCTACAGTAACACCATCTTTTGTAATTGCTGGTGCACCAAATTTTTTATCGAGGATTACGTTTCTTCCTTTTGGGCCTAGTGTTACCTTCACGGCATTAGCCAAAGTATCTACACCCTTCTTTAGTTTTTCTCTTGCTTCTGTATCGAATAATACCTTTTTTGCTGCCATACTTTAAAAATTTAAAATGTTTGTAATTGAATAGAGTTTAAAAAGAAATTAAACAATTGCAAAGATATCCGACTCACGCATGATCAAATAGTCCTTACCATCAACTTGTAGTTCTGTACCAGAGTACTTTCCGTATAACACCGTATCACCAACTTTAACAGTAATAGGCTCATCTTTTTTACCGCTGCCTACTGCAATCACTGTTCCTCTCTGAGGTTTTTCTTTTGCAGTGTCAGGAATATAAAGACCTGATGCTGTTTTAGTTTCTGCTGCTGCAGGTTCTACCAGAATCCTGTCATGCAATGGTTTTACACTAACTTTTGCCATGTATAAAAATATTTGAAGTTTTTTTCTATTAGTGTATTCATCATTAAGTATGCCAAAAGCAGTTTCATGAAATTTTGGCAGAAATGCACGCTTGACAGTTTTGTTACTTTGTCAATTTTGTCAGATGATCATGAATTTTTGACACAGGCAATCCCATTACGTTATAGTAACAGCCTTCTATTTTATCGATACCTATAAGGCCTATCCAATCTTGAATGCCATAAGCTCCAGCCTTATCAAAAGGATGGTAGTTGTTGATATAATATTCGATCTCTTGAGGCAAGAGTTCTTTGAAGTGCACCTTGGTAAGTTGAAAGTCACTAACGAACTCCCCTTTGTGTACTATGGTAAAGCCTGTAACCACTTTGTGCTCATTCCCAGAAAGTGAAGTCAACATTGAGAATGCTTCTTCTTTAGACATAGGTTTATTGAGAATCTTGCTTTTATGAATGACTACAGTATCAGCAGTGATAATCGTATAGGATCTGCCATCGGTTGCTACTTTCAAAATTTTCTCTGCCTTTTGTTGAGATAGAATCACAGGAACCATCTCCAAGACAACATCTTCAGGTATTTCTTCATCGATATCAGGGCTTAGAGTTTCAAAAACAAAGCCAGCTTCGGCAAGTAATTGTTTTCTTCTTGGGGAATTGGAGCCTAATAAAAGCTTGAGGTCAAACATACACAAATATTTGACCCCAAAGCTATAAAATAAAACTGATTATTTCTTGCAAAACCTTTCTACTAACTGTACTGCTTCTTGATCACCCAATTGAGCCGCTCTTTTTACATCAGCACATGCACTTTCGTCCTTTAGCTCTTTTTTAAAGGAGCCTCTATATAAATACGCAGTAGCATTCATCTCATCAAGCTCAATAGCCCTATCCATATCTTTCACGGCTTCTGCATATTTTTTACCATGAGAATAAGCAAGAGCTCTAGTAATGTGCGCATCTACATTATCCTTGCCAAACGCAATAGCATTGGTACAATCGTCAATTGCATTTTGATCTTTTTTAAGATTCATATGAATATGTGCACGCAATAACAAAGCATCATAATCTTTAGGGCTCAAATTTAAGGCTTTATTGATATCAACCAAAGCATCGGCATTTTTCCCCATAAGAACTTTTGTATTTGCCATATTGAAATATGCTCTTTCATCAGCAGGATCTATTTTAATCGCCTCATTGTAAGTACTCACCGAACCTTTGAAATCACTTAAGTAATATAATGCCAAGCCCTTGTAAAGATATGCATCATACTTTTTAGGATCAGAACTGATTACTTCATTTAAATCAGAAATTGCTTCCTTGTACAGTTGTGTATTGATTTTTGAATAACCCAACATGACCTTAGCATCCAAATATTTAGGATTTAACTTATAAGCTGCATTAAAGGAGTTGATCGCACTTTTAAAGTCACCAGTCATATCCTCAGCAAAGCCTTTCTGATAATAAGCTTTTTCTGATTTAGAATTGATAGCTACGGCCTTTGTGGCATCAATAAGCGCTAACTTATATTTACCCGTAAAATTGTATATCTGGCTTCTTAAGGTGAGCGCCTTGTCCGAATTGGCATCCTTTGCAATTACCTGATTGAGCTTTTCAAGACTTGATACATAATCTTTTGCTTTAATCTGGGATTCAACTTCTGCGAATACATCTTGAGAAAATGATGTAAACGACATGAAATAAAGCATTACAATACTGGAGACTATTTTTTTCATATTATGGATAATTTAAATGTTGTTACTATTTTATTGAGATTGATGACATATTAAAATATATATAGAGTGAATGTTGTAAAAAATAAAACGCTACAACACAAAAAAAGTTCTACTTAAAAAATGGATGCAACACAAAAATGAAACATTCTTGATTAAAATTCAAGAAAAATATCGAATTAGTACAAAATACACAACTTTTTATCCTATAGTTAATACCATTATACACTCTTAAGTAAGCGCAACACCGTTTAACAAATCAGTATTTTTATGAATCAAAAACAGAGTATCAATAATACTTGTCATATATAAGTATGAAATACTTTAAACATTCATCCTCTTTGTATAACTAAATCATTATGTATTTTGTGAATCCATCTAAAGTATATGAAGATGATTCAACTATTTTATTAAAATATTTTTTGTTGTTAATTTGTAAGCTGAAATAGAATCAATCTAAAGAATATGAAAAAATACTTAGTCATAGGAGGATGCAGCATCCTTGGGGGACTCATGGGTGCTTATATTTTTGACCAAATAAAAGGCAAGAACGAAAAGATCTATATTAGCAATGATAGTGCAATGCCACAGTTTCAGTCTATGAATAATGGCGCTGGCTCATTCGGTACCGAGAACTTTGTAAAAGCCTCTGCATTATCTACCCCTTCAGTAGTTTATATCAAAACGGTAACAGGCAGCGATCAAGATGCCTCAAACTGGATGGATTATTTTTTCAACAATCGCTCTGGACAAGAGATCAATTCAGGTTCTGGAGTGATCTATTCCCAAAATGGATACATAGTCACAAACAATCACGTGATCAACAATGCCAGTAAGATAGAAGTAATCCATAACAAAAGAACTTATTCCGCAAAAATCATAGGTACAGACCCTTCTACAGACCTTGCCGTGGTTAAAATTGAAGCCAATAACCTCCCTGCCATCAAACTTGGTAATTCAAAATCAATATATGTTGGAGAATGGGTGCTAGCAGTAGGGAATCCCTTCAACCTTACTTCAACTGTTACCGCAGGGATCATCAGCGCAAAAGGCAGAGATATCAATGTAGTAAAGAGTCGCTTCCCGCTTGAATCTTTCATCCAAACTGATGCTGCCATCAACCCTGGTAATAGTGGTGGAGCACTGGTGAACATTAATGGAGAACTTATAGGTGTAAACACTGCCATTTTATCAAGAACTGGTAGCTATACAGGATATGGCTTTGCGGTCCCGATAGATATAGTAGATAAAGTCGTTAAGGATATTATTGAATATGGAATCGTTCAAAAAGCATTTTTAGGGGTCAACGTAAGTGATATCAATGCCGAAATAGATGCAGAAGCCAATAAAGATCTAAGTGGTGTTATTGTAACATTTGTGGATAAAGAAGGGGCCGCCGGAAAATTAGGAATACAGAAAGGTGACATCATTCTTTCTATCAATGGTGTTTTGGTAAATTCTAAATCAGAATTTGATGAACAGATTAGTTATTACAGGCCAGGCGACAAAGTAAAGGTTCTATTTAAAAGGGAAGAAAAACAAATAGAAGGTGCAACGACCCTTACAAATATTGATGGGGGTACCTCGGTGGTTAAAAACGAAGTGTATACTTCAGAGTTACTAGGAGCGGACTTTGAAAAAGTATCAAAACTGGAAAGAGATAAGCTCAGAATAGACGCTGGTGTGAGGATCGTAAAAATAACAGGGGGACTCATGGGCCGTTTAGGTATAGAAGAGGGCTTCATTGTTACTGCTATAAACACTACAAAAATAACGACGCCACAGAATCTCGAAGAGGAACTGAAAAAAGCGAGAGGACGTGTAACCATTGAGGGCATAAGCACGCAGGGATCAAGGGGCTACTATTCATACTTTTTCTAAGATGAAAAAAATAATATGCTTTTTGATCACGCTGTCTTTTGTTTCCAAGGCTCTCACTGTGTCAAATGAAACCTCTCCGACCACACCTGATACTGTAAAAATCGGAGCTTATGTCATGAACATCTACGACATCAACTTTAGAGACAAAGAATATAGTATCAAGTTTTGGGTATGGATGAAATACAAAAATCCTGAAATAGATTTCTTAAACACTATAGAGATCCCAGGAAGCAAGGATGTCCAAAAACCTGATGTAATGTCATATAAAGACTCAGCCTCTGGTGAGATCTGGACACTCATTAAACTCAACTGTAAAATGTCCCAGTGTTGGAACGTATCTGACTACCCATTTGACACTCAAAACCTACAATTAAGAATAGAAAACAACAAGTTTGACACTCGGTATCTGGTATTTATAGCTGATACTACCCATGGTGAATCTTTTGACCCATTATTCAATGTAGATGGATGGCAAGTTAGGAAATTCAATACACATTTAAGTGCTCATAAATACAACACCAATTTTGGAGATGTGAGCCTTGCCCCTCTTAAGAATTCCATATATGCGACTTTCAACTTGGAGTTTGAACTGGCACGAAACGCTTCAGGCCTATTTATGAAACTTTTTGTGGGTATGTACATTGCTTTTCTCATTTCCTGTGTCAGTTTCTTAGTACATGCAGACCACGTAGAACCAAGATTCGCACTTCCTGTAGGAGGCTTGTTTGCCTCAGTTGGTAATAAATATATCATCGACTCCATACTCCCCGAAACCAATGAGTTCACACTGGTTGACTCTCTGCATACCACCACATTCATCGCTATATTTTTCACCATAGCTATTTCTTCCATTAGTTTGATTCTTTATGGCCAGGATGATCTGAAAAGAAGTAATAATTTTGACAAATGGGGCGGCATCTCCATATTTACAACCTATGTAGTCATCAACATCATACTCATTACTAAGGCTATGTATTGATTTTTGGATCATGTAGGTATTTATCTTGGCCTGCGAGATTCAAAACTTCGCTGACCTTATTTTTTATCCTCAACAAGATAAGAAGCAATATAGTTTTCAACTCAAGGACTTTCTAGCAAATGTATGGCTGGACTGTGACAGATTTTCCACGTTTTTCAAAACTTGGAAAGTCTATCTGAGATAGAAAACCACTAGAATTAATTGAAAACGAAAGGAACTTGCAACAAGTGCTACACGAAACGGTATAGTCTTTCAATAAAAAACAAAAAAGGGGGTCACGGTTGAAGACTCCCTTTTTTGTTTGGGTTTCAGGGCTCTACTTGTTATCAATAAGTCCCCTACCCGACTTCTTAATGATACCCTTGTCTTGAAGATCTAAAGAGACTTTATCTAATACACCGTTAATAAACTCCTTGCTCTTAGGCGTACTGTATTCTTTGGCAATCTCCAAATATTCGTTGATACTTACTTTTACTGGTATCGACGGAAAAGTAATCAGTTCTGCAATAGCCATCAGCAATATGGCCATATCTATTTCAGATACCCTATTCAAATCCCAATTTTGAAGTTTGCCGGAAACAAACTTCATGTATTTATCCTTATTGTCTAAGGCATTCATAAATAGTTGCTTCATGAATGATTTGTCTTCTTCCCAGTTGGCCGAAATACTGATGAGAATTTGTGCAGGCGCAGTATCTTCCGTAAGATTCTTCAAGGTCTTATTTACCAAATCCTTCACCGCTACCCTATTTTCCGACCAATCAAAATCTTCCTCCTCCATTAACGTTTCGTAATAAGGATGTTTAAGTAGCTCAGCTTTAATGACATCTTTTAAAAGAGTCTTTTCTGCCTCGAAATCGCCTAGCTTGTTTTTGAAAACCTCAATCACAGCTTGATCTTTTGCCAATATGTCTCTGTAGATCTCATAAGTTAAGTCATTGATATTATCATTGGTCTCTTTACTAGACTTATTGGAGCGAACTGCCAAAGACTCCAGCAGCTTAGCTTTCACAGAGAATATTTTGGCATCAACGTGGAATTTCTTGATCAAATCTTCCTCTAAGAAACTCAAGGTTTTTACGAGCATCTGAAGGGTGAGTACATAACTATCATGAACGGCCTCTGTATTTTGCACTAAAGTTGAGGAGATATGACTGTTGTCTTTCTTAATCGCATTGAGCAAATAAAGGTTGGCTGAATTTACCGCTTTCTTAATCATTGGGGATAAATCATCAGGAAGTGGTTTATCATGATTAATAAGCTCTTCAAATGCAGCGACTGCAATTTCCGAATCAGCTAATAATTTTACTTTGTCTTGAGGCTCCATTGAATTTAAATCTGGAGCAAAATGATCTTTTATATGTTCTATTGCGAGGTGATAATTGGCTGTATGAGACTGGAGCAATCCATATAAGTACTGAACTGCCTTTGACCTGAGAATTCTACGATTGAGCATTATTTTGAAAAGAACGTTTTTGCAAAGGTAGCGTTTTTCGGCAAATAGCCGTATTAAAATACCAAGAAAGACTATAAATAATCTTTTATATGAACCCTGGAGGCCTTTACTGCTGGAATGATTGATGCCAGTAAGGTGATTACTAGAATAGTAATGAACGCAATCAGGACATCGAATACTTCTATCTTAATAGGGTAAGCATCTAGTATGGCCGTTTCGGCACCTAACCTTGCCAATTGGTATTTTATTTGAACAAAACATACGGCTAAGCCAAGTATGACCCCAAAAAATCCTCCTAATAATGACATAATGAACCCTTCATACATAAAGATCCTAAAAATAAATTTAGCATCTCCCCCGTAAGATTTTATAATGGCAATATCATATTTCTTCTCAATCACCAGCATCGTCAAACATAAAAAGATATTTAGGGATGCGATCAATATAATAACGGTTAAAATAAAATAAGCGATCAGCTTCTCTGTTTTTAATACTTTGAGTTGTACTTGATTTTGCTCATCGCGATTCAGCACTTTACAATCCTTTCCTACAACGGCCATGATGCTTTCTCGCACCTCCTCCACATCTGCCCCAGGTCTTAATTTGATTTCAAGGCTCGATACTCGCCCTTGTGCCGAAAGTAATTCTTGAGCAAATGCCAAAGGCACGAATACATATTGTTCATCGTATTGCTTTTCTAAGGCAAATACACCAACGGGCATGATCAGCATCTGATTAAAAGAGGTCTCGGGCACTGCACTTATCCCTTTGGTCCTTTTGGGAAATATCATTTGTAAGGGAAAAAATGCATCATCAACCACCACCCCTAAGTGGTACTGGATTCCAACCCCGACAATTGCGTAGTTCTTACTATCCCTTTGCAAAATTCCATGCCCTCTAACGAT